>CANIFK010000364.1 GCA_947466555.1 Acidobacteriota bacterium
GCTCGGAGGGGTGTGCCTGGGCGCGCGGAAGGGAGACGATGTTGGCGGCGAAAGGGGCCGGAGAGGGCGGCAATCGCTCGCTTACGCAAAGTACTTTCCCGCGAGAGGGGGTCCGGTGTCGAAAATGGGGTAATTCTGGACGGGCTCTATCTAATCTTCAATCCCGTCTTCGTCCCGGGTTGCAGCACGAAGGGTTCCGCCTGAAAGTACTTCAAGAAGCAGTTCCGCAGGGAGTGCACCGCGTCCGGCACCACCGAGCAGATCGCCACCTGGCGCACCAAAGCAGGGTCCACGCCGTTCTCCCGCAGCACGGTCCGGAAAAAGATCCCCGACTCATCCGACGAGGCCCGCGCGCTCCCCGTTCGCCGGAACGTGAACAACAGCCTGTCGCCGTCGTAGACGCCCCCAAAGGTCTGGCTATTTCCTACATCGAGACAGAAGAGCATTCCGGTTCCTCCAGTGGCACATTATCGATCAAACGAACCCCTTCCAGAAACGCCGCGGCAAACCGGCGTCCCCAGTGTTCCTCCACGTAATCGACGCGGAATCCCTCGGTTTCCAGCCACTGCCGTGCAGCGTCCGCGGTGGGAGCAAACCGGAGCGCACGATAGATCTCGGCGGCCCTCTGCCGGCCGGCCGCCGTCAGCAGGGCGTTCCGGCTGCTCTCGGCCAAGCCGGACGCTGTGCGAATTGTCGGGCAGGAGATGATCTCGGTGGGAAGGAACAAGTCGGCCGCCATGGCGTGGAGCACTTTCCATTGCTGGTAGTCTTTCTCGCCAAAGTAGGCGCGGTCGGCCTGTACGATATTGAGCAGCTTCAGCACCACGGTCATAACGCCTTCAAAAAAGCCGGGGCGGCTCCGCCCTTCCATCAGGCTGGCCAGGCTGTCGGACACGACGCGAAAAGCATAGCCATTCGGGTAGAGCGTGGCGGTATCCGGGCAGAAGACGTCATCGGTACCCAGGGCCTCCAGGAGTTCCAGATCCGCCTCCAAGGTGCGCGGATACTTCTGTAAATCGGAGGGGTCGTTGAACTGTGTGGGATTAACGAATAGCGTTGCTACGACGACGTCGTTCTCACGCCGGCAACGCTCGACCAGAGAGCCGTGTCCGGGGTGGAGTGCGCCCATCGTTGGCACGACGCCAATCGTCCGGCCAGAGATTTCCGCGCGCCGTGCGCGCCAGTCTGTAAGGTTGGTTGAGACCCGCATTACGATACTCCACCCGGATAGGACGACGCGCGGGATAGTCGCCCCGCTCGCAGCACCGGCACCTCGGACACCCGAAATACTCGCTGGCACTGGAAAGCTCGCAGACTAAGAACGCCTGCAGCCGCGCGTAGCGCGGGGAAAAATTTTTCGCCCCAGCTGAAGCGCATGGATAATCGATCCACTCGCAGCATCGGCACCTCGGACACCCGAAATACTCGCTGGCACCGGATAGCCCGCAGACTACGAACGCCTGCAGCCGCGCGCAGCGCGGGGAAAATTTTTTCGCCCCAGCTGAATCGCATGGATAATCGATTCACTCGCAGCATCGGCACCTCGGACACCCGAAATACTCGTTGGCACCGGATAGCCCGCGGACTAAGAACGCCTGCCGTCATCCGGCCCTCCTGGGAGAGAGCGAAACACGGGTCCGTTGGCGCGAAGCGCCGAAAAAATTTTTGGTCCTCACGAATAGCTCTCCTCGGCACAAGGAAACGCAGCCGATTTCACCGCCCGGTCATATCCTGCGAGAGCCTCCAGAATCGCCATCTCACCGTCACAAAACCGCCGCGCGAAGCGCGGCTGAAAACTGGAGTTCATCCCCAAAAGATCCTGCAGCACCAGTATCTGGCCGTCGCAACCCACACCGGCCCCGATCCCAACGGTCGGAATCCCAATCGATCCGGTAATCTCCTCCGCCAGCGCTGCCGGAATACACTCAAGCACCACCGCGAAGGCTCCCAACTCCTCCAACGCCGCCGCCTGGTGCGCGATCGCCGCCGCGCCCACGGCATCCCTGCCCTGCGGTTTAAATCCGCCGTAAGCCTGAACCGACTGCGGCTGTAGGCCCAGATGGCCCATCACCGGAACACCGCTGCCCACCAGTTGCGTGATCACATCTTCGTGGCCGGCCACGCCTTCCAGCTTCACCGCATGGGCCCCGGCCGCCATCAGGACATGCGCCGCATCCATCGCCGCAGGCAGTCCCTTGCGGTATGAGAGAAACGGCAAGTCGGCTACAACCAGCTTGTCCCCTGCCCCACGCGCTACGGCGGCCACGTGCATCCGCATCATCTCAATCGTCGCCGTCAGCGTCGTCTCGTGCCCATGCATCACCATGGCGGCGCTGTCGCCCACCAGAATGCCATCAATAGGGCCCTTCGCCAGGAGCCGCGCGAACGTATAGTCGTAGCAGGTAGCCATCGATAGCTTCCTGCCCTGGGCCTTGGCCCGCCGGAAATCATTTGCAGTCATTATGCCTTGGTACCTGTCACGGAGTGATCAAGTCCTGGTCTTACAGAAGCGCCCGGACGGCGCTCGAAGCAGGGTGTCGCCGCGGTGTTCTGTCGGCGCACCCCAAGGATAACAACAAATCGGTTGAACTAGATGTCCAGGTTCCGCACGTCCAACGCGTTCGTTTCAATGAATCGCCGGCGGTTTTCCACGTCCTCGCCCATCAGGGTGGAGAAGATCAGATCCGCTTCGACGACGTCCTGCAGGTCCACCCGGAGCAGTGACCGCTTGTCCGGATTCATCGTGGTTTCCCAAAGCTGCTCGGCGTTCATCTCGCCCAGTCCTTTGTACCGCTGCACGTTGGCATCCTTCATGCCCTCTTCGCGCAGGTAAGCCAGCAGTTCGTTCCAGACGTTCCGGGTTTCTTTTCGCTCGTCTTTCGCAACAACAAACGGGGGCTGGTTGTACTTGGAAATGGTCTTGGCCAGTGCGCGCATGCGGCGGTATTCTGGCTGCGAAGCCATCTCAATACCGATGTTCCGCTCGGCGTTCGTCGAATCGAAGTACGAAACGCTCCAAGCGTCGTGCATCTCGTCGGCCTTCATCACGGCGCCAATCTTCAGCGGCTCCAGGCGCTTGAACAACGCTTCCACGTTGTCTTTGTTCTGGAAGTCGATCTTGCTGTCTACCGGCAGTTCGGCGTGCGTCAACACTTCGACCACCTTCGGATCACGTAGCCGTTTTTCCAGGTTCTTGAACAACACCGAGAACTCATCGAGCGAGATCAGGAAGTTCCGGAACTCGGTCCCTTCAATCTTCTGCCGCGAACCCTCCGGGCCGTATTCCATCGAGAGGCCCTTGGTGGCGCGCTGCAGAATTTCCTTGGTGAATTCCTTGTCGTCCTTGATGTACTTCTCGTCTTTGCCCTTCTTGATGCGGTACAAAGGCGGCTGGGCGACGAACACGTGTCCGCGCGTAATCAGCTCCTGCATGTGGCGGAAGAAGAAAGTCAGCAACAACGTGCGGATGTGCGATCCGTCCACGTCGGCGTCCGTCATGATGATGATCTTGTGATACCGGAGCTTGGAGACGTCGAAGTCGTCCTTGCCGATGCCCGCGCCGATCGCGGTAATCATCGCCCGGATTTCCTCGTGGCCCAGCATCTTGTCGTAGCGGGCCTTTTCAACGTTGAGAATCTTACCCTTCAACGGCAGAATGGCCTGGAACTTCCGGTCGCGTCCGCTCTTGGCGGTGCCACCGGCGCTCTCACCCTCGACCAGGTAGATCTCGCACAACTCGGGATTCTTTTCCTGACAGTCAGCCAGCTTGCCCGGCAACCCGCCGGAATCCAACGCGCCTTTACGGCGGGTCAAGTCGCGAGCTTTCCGCGCGGCTTCACGGGCGCGGGAGGCGTCAATCGCCTTGCCCACAATCCGCTTCATCACGCCGGCATTTTTGTCGAAGTACTCGCCCAGCTTTTCGTTGATCAGCTGTGACACGGCGCCCGAACAATCGCTGTTCAGTTTGCCCTTGGTCTGGCCTTCAAACTGCGGCTGCGGAATCTTCACACTGATGACGGCGGTCAGACCCTCACGCACGTCGTCGCCGGAGAGGTTTTCCTTCACGTCCTTGAACAGGCCTGCGGATTTCCCGTACTTGTTGATCGTCGAGGTCAGCGCGCTGCGAAATCCGGAAAGGTGCGTCCCGCCATCAACGGTGTTGATGTTGTTCGCAAAGCTGAATACGGTTTCCGAATAGCTGTCGTTGTACTGCAGCGCCACTTCCATCGTCAGCTTGCCGCCGTTTGGCAGATCGCGTTCGCCTTCGAAGAAGATCGGCTTATCGTGCAGGCAGCTCTTGCTCTTGTTCAAATGCTTGATGAACTCGGCAATCCCGCCCTCGTAATGGAATTCAAGGACGTGCGCCGGTTCCTGCCGTTCATCGGTGAGATGAATCGTCAGCCCGCGGTTCAAAAATGCCAACTGGCGCAGGCGCGCGGCCAAGGTGTCGAAGTTGAACACCGTCGCGTCCATCACGGTCGGATCCGGCCGGAACCGAACCTTCGTCCCCGTGCGCTTGCCAGCCTTCCCGCCCTGCTTCAGCGGAGCCAGCGGAATGCCCTTGGAATACTCCTGCGTCCAGGTGTAGCCCTGGCGCCAGATTTCGATTTCGAATTCCTCGCTCAGTGCGTTCACGCAGCTCACGCCGACGCCGTGCAACCCGCCGGAAACTTTGTAGCTATTGGAATCGAACTTGCCGCCCGCGTGCAGCTTGGTCAAAACCACCTGCGCCGCCGAAACGCCTTCCTCGGCGTGGATGTCCACCGGGATGCCGCGGCCGTCGTCTTCCACCGTCACCGAATTATCGGTGTGGATGGTCACCAGCACTTTGCTGGCATAGCCGGCCATGCACTCGTCAACGGAGTTGTCCACCACTTCGTACACCAGGTGATGGAGACCCATCTCACCCGTGGAGCCGATATACATGGCGGGGCGGAGGCGGACGGCCTCTAAGCCCTCAAGCACTTTAATACTACTGGCGCTGTAATCCTGTTCGTTGCTCAATGTGTGTGTTCCTGACTACCTGGTTTTCAAATGCGCATCGGCATGACAACGTACCGGTAACGGAGGGGGGAATCTCCCACCGGACGCAACTCGCCGGCACTGCCGGCGTCTTTAAACAAAAACGAAACTTCGGCTTCGTCCCCAGCCCGGAGAAATTCCAGGAGGTATTGGGCGTTGAAGCCAATGTCCACCTTGGGGCCGTTGTAGGTCACGTTCAGGGTTTCCTCGGACTCACCGGTGTCGGAGAGCGAAGAGTGCAACATGACTTCGCCATCGATGGCGCGCAGCTTAATCGCTCGCGACCGCTCATCGGCGAACTGCATCACGCGCTCCAGACAAGCCTTCAGCTCATCGCGCTGCATTGTGATCACGTTCGGGTGCTCTTTCGGCAGCACTCGTTCAAAGTCGGGGAAATTGCCGGTCAGCTTGCGGCTCAACAGCAGGCGGTCGCCAAGCTGGAAGAACAGATGATTGTCGTCGCCGCTGAAAAGGAGCTTGGCGTCCGGACCGGCTTCGCCAGAAAGCTTCAGGAGCTCGTTCATGGCCTTGCGGGGCAGGAGGGCACGGAAGGGTTGCCCGGAGCTCAAATCGATCGCCATAGGCACTTCTACGGTGGCTAGACGGTGGCTGTCGGTGGAGACCATGGTCAGCCCATCCGGTTTCACCAGCAACAGCGCGCCGTTCAGGGTAAAACGGGACTCTTCGGCCGAGATGGCGAAGATCGTCCGCTGAATCATGCCCGCCAGCAGTTTCACCGGCAGTTCGGCCAGCGTGTCCGGCATCTCCGGCAGTTCCGGGAAGCTCTCCCGGCTCATACCCGCGATTCGGGTACGCGCTTTACCAGCCGTGATCGACGCCCACTGGTTGTCGCCAAACTTGATGTTGATTTCGCCTTCCGGCAACAGACGGACATAGTCCATCAGCTTCTTCGCCGGAATCGTGCCACTGCCGGCCTTCTTCACCTTCGCCGGGCAGCTGCACCGGATCCC
>CANIFK010000365.1 GCA_947466555.1 Acidobacteriota bacterium
GTTCCGTGCCCACGGCGCTGCAGCGGGCCGGCGATTTCAGCGAGACGCGCACGGCGGCCGGCCAGTTGATTCAGGTGTTCGATCCGATGTCCACCCGCACCGATCCGGCCAACCCGGCCAACCGGCTGCGCGACCAGTTTCCCGGCAACCGGATTCCGCAGAGCCGCCTGGCGCCGGCCGCGGTGGGCGTGAATGCGTTCTACCCGCAGCCCAACACCACGGGCGTGGCGATCACCAATGCCAACAACTTTTTCGGCCTCGGTTCGTCACCGCTCGACAAGGAAATCTATGGCCTCCGTCTGGACCACTACCTGACGGCCACGCGGCGCATTGCCGGCCGTTATACCTGGGACAAGACGCTGCAGGGCGTGCCGAACTTCTACGACAACGTCGCCGAGATTCAGACGTCCGATCTGCCGCTGCAGCGCCATTCGGGCTTCGTCAGCTATTCGGACTCCATCCGGCCGAACCTGCTGTTCGACGTGCGCGGTGGGTTGAATTTCTATCTGCCGAATCGCGTGACGCGCAGCTTTGGCTTCGACGTGACCAAGGTGAACATGGCTTCGCGGCTCAACGGGTTGATGCAGATTCAGAGCTTCCCTCGTATGGATATGAGCGATATGAGCTCGATTGGCGCCGACCAGGGCGACCAGTTGGTGCAGTCGAACAAGGCGTTCAGCTATACGGGAACGCTGACCTGGATTCGGGGCGCGCATACGATCAAGTTCGGCTCCGACAACCGGGTCTATCAGCTCAATAACACGCAGGGCGCGGCGGGCATGTCTTTCTCCTTCAGCCGTGGCTTTACGCAGGGACCGAACCCGAACACGGCGGGGGCCACTTCTGGTTACGGCTTCGCCAGCTACATGCTGGGCACGCCGGCCAGCGGCACTGTCGGCTTCGGCGCGCCGGTAACGGAGACGGTGAAGAACTTCGCTTTGTATGCGCAGGACGATTGGAAGGTGACGCCGAAATTGACGCTCAACCTGGGCCTGCGTTGGGAAGTGGAGCCGGGCATCACGGATCGTTACGGCGCCATCAGCAACTTCGACCAGTCTGCGACGTACACCGTTAACGGCGTGAAGATGACTGGCGGGCTGGCGTTCCCGGGTGTCGGCGGGCTCTCGCGCGGGCATCGGGACGCGGAGTACACCAATTTCCAACCGCGGCTGGGCTTTGCCTGGCAGGCGATTCCTAAGACCGTGATTCGTGGTGGCTACGGCATTACCTATCTGCCGACCACTGGTATCTATGTGGGGTTGGATCGCACGGGATTCTCGTTGAACACGCCGCTGGTCTCCTCGATTGACGGCGGGTTCACGCCGAACGAAACGTTGGCCAATCCGTTCCCTGCTGGCAAGCTGGCGCCGATCGGCAGCAGCCAGGGCGCGCAGAGTCTGCTGGGCCAGGGGATTAGCGGTAACCGCCGGGATATGCTGCGCGGCTATTCGCAACAGTGGAGCCTGACGATTCAACGGGAGCTGAAAGGCAACTGGCTAATTGAAGGCGGCTACATGGGCAACCGCGGTGTGAAACTGCCGGGCCGCGTTACCTTCGATTACCTGCCGCAGCAGTATCGCGCGCTGGGCACGCAACTGCAGCAGCTCGTGGATAACCCGTACTTCGGGATCGTCCCCGGTAATCTGGCCGGCGGTCAGCGACAGGTTTCGCGTGCAACGCTACTTGATACCTACCCGCAGTTTGGCGGTGTCAGCGGTTACGCGACGATGGCCGATTCGAACTATCATGCGGCCACGCTGCGTGTGGAGAAGCGCTTCTCGCAGGGCTTGAGCATGTTGCTGGCCTACACCTTCTCCAAGTTGATCGACAACAACACGGGCGACGGCGGCAACAACTTTTCTGAGAGCGGCGACAGCGGCGTTCGCAACTGGGATAACCTGGCCGCCGAGCGGTCCGTTTCCGCCAACGATCTGCCGCAGCGGCTGGTCATTTCCGCCAGCTACGAACTGCCGTTTGGCAAGAGCGGGCACCCGGTCTACAAGGGCCTGGTGGGCGGCTGGCAGTTCAATGCCATCGGCAGTTTCCAGAGTGGCAACGTCATCGCCGTTTCGCAGAATGGCACGGTCTTCGGCAGTGGCCGGCCGAACGCGGTGGGCGACCCTTCGCTCTCCAATCCGACGATCGATGGCTGGCTGAACAAGGCCGCCTTTGCCAACTCGCCCGCCTTCACGTTTGGCAATGTGGCGCGCAATCTGCCGCGTACCCGTTCCGACGGACAGAACAACATCGACCTTTCGTTGATGAAGTCCTTCCCCATTCATGAACGCATTCGGCTGCAGTTCCGGGCTGAGGCGTTTAACTTCACCAACACGCCGACCTTCGGTAATCCGGCTGGCAACATTGATGCCGGGAACTTCGGTACCGTCACGGGCCTGGCCGCCAACTCCGCCGCCCGTGCCTTCCAACTCGCTTTGAAGCTATATTTTTAAGCGATGCGGACATTGTTCCTAACCCTGTGCGCAACGGCCATCGCGGCCGTTGCGCAGGATACTGAAGTTGTTATCTATGGCGGCACAGCGGCGGCGGTAAGCGCCGCTGTGCAGTTGAGCCGCGCGGGGCACAGCGTGGCGATCGTGGCGCCGGAGACCCATATCGGCGGCATCACGGTGGAGGGTCTGGGTAGCGCGGACATCAATAATCATTGGTTCCGCAACGATCTGGCCGTCGGCGGGCTGGCCGCCGAGTTCTACCTGCGCATTGGGAAGAAGTACGGCAAAGCGGAGCCAGTGTACAAGTACGAAGCGCACGTCGCCGAAGAGGTTTTTGCCGATTGGATCCGGGAGGCGCGCGTTGTTGTGCACAAGGGCCAGCGGCTTCGCGAGCCTCTGCCAACTGCGGTGGAGTGGGCGCCGGGGACCCGTAACCTGCGTGCGATTCGTACTGAATCTGGACGGCGGTTTGCGGGGCGCCTGTTCATGGACGCCACCATGGAGGGGGATCTGCTGGTGGCCGCCGGCGTCGAAACAACCTGGGGCCGTGAGGCGAACGCGCAGTACGGCGAGACAAAGAACGGGATTCGCGCAGAGACCACGCACGCTCAGTTCGCAGTGAAGGTGGACCCGTACAAAATTCCTGGTGACCCGAAGAGCGGATTGATTGCGACGATTCAGGACGAGCCGCTGGGCACACCCGGCGCGGCGGACAGAAACATTCAGGCCTTCTGCTTTCGGCTATGCCTGACGCGCGACGCCGCGAATCGGATTCCGTTTCCGAAACCTGCCAACTTCGACCGGGCGCAATACGAGATTTACTTCCGCTATGTGAAGGCCGGCGGCAAGCTGTGGACGCCGCTGGGGCGGCTGCCGAATGGCAAGACCGATCAGGGCAGCTGGCACGATCTCTCCGCGAATTTGTATGGGATGAATCGCGAGTGGCCGAATGGCTCGCACGCCACGCGCGATCGGATTTTGAAAGAGCATCGGGACTTCACGCAGGGGCTGCTGTGGCTGCTGGCGAACGATCCGGAGATCCCGGCCGCGACGCGGGCCGAGTGGAGCCAGTGGGGGCTGCCGAAAGACGAGTTCGCCGACAACGGCAACTGGCCGCAGCAGTTGTACATTCGCGACGGCCGCCGCATGGTGAGCGACTACGTCATCACCGAACACCATACGCGCCGCATCAATCCGGTACCGGTCTCCGATCCGGTGGCCGTAGCGTTCTGGCCCACCGATACCCACTCCGTTCGGCGCATCGTCAAGGACGGCGCCGCTTACAACGAGGGGTTCGTTTTCGACGACAACCAGTGGGGGCCGTTCGGGGTTTCGTATCGCGCGTTGACGCCTCGGCGCAAGGAAGCCACGAATTTGCTCACGCCAACGTGTCCGTCGTCGACGCACGTTTCCTACGGCGCCATTCGCCTGGAGCAGACGTTCCTCTCCCTCGGCCAAGCAGTTGGCTCCGCGGCCGCGCTGGCGTTGGAAGGGAACACGGCCGTGCAGGATGTCGACTATTCGGCGCTGCGCCAGAAACTGATTCAGACCGGGCAGGTCGTTAGCCTCAATCTGGCGCCGGCCAAATAGCCGGCTAGCCCAGTTGCCAGACGATCTTGCCCGCCACGATCGACGCCACCTGTCCGCCCCGGAATTCGCGTCCGTGGAACGGTGTGTTGCGGCTCTTCGATTGGGACTTGTTCAGGTCGAACGTCCACTTCCGGTCCGTGTCGAAGATGGTGATGTCGGCTTCGCCGCCGACCGTCAACCGGCCTTTGCCCAACGTCAAAATGCGGTCCGGATTCACGGTGAACATCTCGATCATCCGCATCAGCGAGACGCGGCCTTTGTGGACGAGTTGTTCGAGCGACAGGCCGATGGCGGTTTCCAGACCCGTGATGCCGAACGGGCAGCGCTCGAACTCCTGCATCTTCTCCGATCCCGGGTGCGGCGCATGGTCGGTGGCGATGACTTCAATCGCCCCGCTGGCAAGGCCCTCGGTAACAGCTTCCACGTCGAAGCAGGACCGCAAAGGCGGCTTCATTTTGTAGTTGCTGTCGAAGGGCAGGATGTCGCTGTCGGCCAATGTGAAGTGGTGTGGGCAGACTTCGGTGGTCACGTTCAGGCCGCGCGCCTTGGCGTAGCGAACCATCTCCACCGAGTGCCGGGCCGAGATGTGGGCCACGTGGTACTTGGCCCCGGTGACTTCGGCGAGCAGAATATCGCGCGCCACCATCACGTCTTCACTGCACGCGGGAATGCCGCGCAGGCCCATGCGGACGCTCTCAAATCCTTCGTGCATGTCGCCGCCGGCGGAGAGGTTCAGGTCTTCGCAGTGGTTGATGACGGGAAGTCCAAAAGCCTTCGCCGATTCCATGGCACGCCGCATCACGCGCGCGTTCATGACGGGACGGCCATCGTCGGAAATAGCCACAATACCGGCCTGTTTCATCGCGCCTATGGAGGCGAGTTCTTCGCCCTGGCTGCCCTTGGTGATGGCGCCAATCGGGAACACCGAAACGGGCGACAGCCGTCGCGCGCGTTCGATGATGTAGGTCGTCACGACGGCCGAATCGTTCACGGGATTCGTGTTCGGCATGCAACAAACGCTGGTGAATCCGCCCGCCGCGGCGGCGCGGCCACCGGTCTCAATCGTTTCGGAGTGTTCGAATCCGGGCTCGCGCAGATGCACGTGCATGTCGATAAAGCCCGGGGCGACGATCATCCCGGTGGCGTCAAAGACCTCGAAGCCAGTCGCGTCCAAATCGGGGCCAATCGCGACGATGCGCCCGTTCTCCACGGCCACATCGGCCACCGCGTCATGCCCGCTCGCCGGATCCATCACACGGCCATTTTTGATGCAAAGACGGCTCACTCTGGTTACGCTCCCATTACCTTTTCCAACACTGCCATACGCACGGCCACGCCGTTTTCCACCTGGTTCAAAATCACGGACCGCTGCGAATCGGCCACTTCACTCGAGATCTCCCTGCCGCGATTAATCGGGCCCGGATGCATCACGATCGTGTCGGGCCGCGTCAGCGCCAGGTGCTCCGGACGCAGTCCGTAGAAGCGGAAATAGTCGCCAGGAGGGAAGGGCGTTTCGTGCTGTCGTTCCAACTGCACGCGGAGCATCATGATGACGTCGGCGCCATCGATGGCTTCGCGAATATCATTCGTCAAAACCACGCCGGCGGCCAGTTTGCCCATGTCCTTCGGCAACATCGGGGCTGGGCCGCAGAGCACCGTCTGCGCGCCGAACTTCGAAAGCAGATGCACGTTGGAGCGGGCCACACGGCTGTGGATGATGTCGCCGATGATGGCGACGCGCAGCCCTTCGAGAGCCGGTTTGTGATCGAGAATCGTCAGCGCATCGAGCAGCGCCTGCGTCGGATGCTCGTGCATGCCATCGCCGGCGTTGATGATCGGCGTGTCCAGGTACCGCGCCAGAAAGTGCGGCGCGCCGCTGGCGGCGTGGCGCATCACGATGGCGTGCGGGCGCATGGCGGCCAGCGTGTTCA
>CANIFK010000366.1 GCA_947466555.1 Acidobacteriota bacterium
CCCACTGGAGCTTGCGACCGGTGCGAAGGCTGATGTTGGCCAAGTGGCAGGCGGTGGCGACTTGATGGCCATCGGCGACATCGGCGACGGGGCGTTGGCGGGTCTTGATGCAGTCGATGAAGTTGCGAACGTGGAGGTCGAATTGTTCGTCGGAGGAGCCTTTTTCCTTCATCGCCTGGGTCCAAGGTTCGGGCTTGGCGTCCGAAATTTTCGGGCCTCCGCCGGGCTGACCTTTGAAGCGGGGAATGGCCGCGGCGGGATCGATTTTGAGATCAGAAATGATTTCGAAGCCGCTGCGATCGACCGTCATCGAGCCCTTGGTGCCGAAGAATTCGAGCGAGCCGCCGCGCGGGGTGCCGCGGCTGGCTTCCCGGTGATACCAGGCGGCCGACCAGGTACCGAAGTCGTAGAGAGCGTCCTGGGTGTCGGGCGTTTCGCCGTCGTCCTGGAGGGCGTAACGGCCGCCGACGGAGACCACCGATTTCGGGCCTTTGGGGTTGAGCGCCCAGTACATGATGTCGAGCGAGTGGGCGGCGAGATTGGTCATCTGCCCTCCGGAGTAGTCCCAGAACCAGCGGAAGTGATAGATGCCGCGGTGGGCCTGGTAGGGCCGCGACGGGGCGGGGCCGAGCCACATGTCGTAGTTGAAATCCGCGGGGGCGGCGCCGGCCGGAGGGACGCTGAAGCCGGGCATGATGTTGCGGGCCGATTGCGAACGCACCGAGTGAATTTTGCCGATGGCGCCTTCGTTCAACAACCGCTTGGCTTTGGCGTAGTGGAGGCCGGAGCGCTGCTGGGTGCCGACCTGGACGACGCGGTTGTACTTGCGGGCGGCCTTGATCATCCACTGGCCCTCGGCGTGGAAGAGCGTCATCGGTTTTTCGACGTAGACGTCTTTGCCGGCGGCGCAGGCCATGATGGTCATCAGCGCATGCCAGTGGTCGGGGGTGGAGACGACGACGGCTTGCAGGTCCTTATTCTCGAGCATTTTGCGGAAGTCGCTGTAGGGCTTGGGCGAGCCGCCCATGGCGCGGACGCCCTCCTCCAGCCGGGGCTGGTAGGCTTCGGCCATGGCGGCCATTTCGACATCCTTCTGGTTCTTGAAGTCGGAGACGTGCTGGGCTCCGATCAAACCATAACCGATGAAACCGACCTGAACACGGTCGTTGGCGCCGTGGACGCGGGTGGCGGCGAGGGCGGTGGTGGCGGCGAGGCAGAAGTGACGGCGAGTGGATTCTTTGGACATGGAAGACTCGGCGGGAATTCTATCACTTCGGCGATATACTGCGATATTCGACATGGCGCACGTATTTAACGACCAAGACCCCTCCCTTTTTGAATTGCAGCCGAAGCATGCCGGCCCGGCCGGCTCGCTGCCGATTACGGCGGAGGATTTGCTGAAGCGGCCTTCGGGCGATATCTTCGGGCTGACGCAGAACGCCGGAATGGGTTGGGATCCGGCCCTGCTGCGCGGGAAAGAGATCCTGCTGCTTTCGACGCACGGCGGCGTGCGGCGGCCCGATGGGACGCCGGTGGCGCTGGGCTATCACACGGGCCATTGGGAAGTGGGGCTGTTGGTGGAAGCCGCGGCCGAGGAGTTGAAGAAGCTGGGCGCGGTGCCGTTTGCGGGAGCGTGTACGGACCCGTGCGATGGGCGCACACAGGGCACCTCCGGGATGTACGATTCCCTGCCCTACCGCAACGACGCTTCGATGGTGATGCGGCGGCTTGTCCGTTCGCTGCCGACGCGGCGGGGCGTGGTGGGCGTGGCTACTTGCGACAAAGGCCTGCCGGCGATGATGATGACGCTGGCGGCGCAGAAAGATATGCCGTGTGTGCTGGTGCCGGGCGGGGTGACGTTGATGCCCTCCGATGGCGAGGACGCGGGCAAAGTACAGACCATCGGCGCGCGGTTCGCGCACGGGCAGATCACGTTGGAATATGCGGCGGATATGGGCTGCCGGGCGTGCGGTTCGCCGGGCGGCGGTTGCCAGTTTCTGGGCACGGCGGCGACGGCGCAGGTGGTGGCCGAGGCGCTTGGCATGACGCTGCCGCATGCGGCGCTGGCGCCGTCGGGCCATCCGTTGTGGCTGGACATGGGGCGGCGGAGCGGGCGCGCGGTGCTCGAGATGGAGAAGCTGGGTTGGACGATGTCCGACATTTTGACGGCTGCCTCGCTCGAGAATGCGATGGTGCTGCATGCGGCCTTTGGCGGATCGACCAACTTGATTCTGCATCTGCCGGCGGTGGCGCATCAGGCGGGGCTGCGGCGGCCGGTGGCGGCCGATTGGGCACGCGTGAACAAAGCCGTGCCGCGGCTTGTCGACTCCTTGCCGAACGGGCCGGAGAACTTCCCGACGGTGGTTGTCTTTATGGCCGGCGGCGTGCCGGAAGTGATGCTGCATTTGCGGAAGGCCGGGTTGCTCGATACGTCGGTGAAGACGGCTTCGGCGTGCACGCTGGACGAGGTTTTGAACTGGTGGGAGTCGAGCGAGCGACGGCATTCGTTGCGCAAGCAGTTGGAGGAGCGGGAGGGGATTTCGCCGTCTCGCGTGATTAAGTCCATGGACGAGGCGATGGCCTCGACGGTGTGTTTCCCGGTGGGGAACCTGGCGCCGGAGGGCTCCGTCATCAAGGCCACGGCGATTGATCCATCGGTGGTGGATGCCGATGGGGTGTATCGGAAGCGCGGGCCGGCGCGGGTGTTTGTCTCTGAAGCGGCGGCGATTGCGGCGATTAAAGAAGGCCGGATTCAGGCGGGCGATGTGATGGTGTTGTGCTCGCGGGGGCCGTTGGGATCGGGGATGGAGGAGACCTATCAGGTGACCTCCGCGTTGAAGCATTTGCCGTTTGGCAAGCACGTTGCGCTGGTGACCGATGCGCGGTTTAGCGGTGTTTCGACGGGGGCTTGTATTGGACACGTTTCGCCGGAGGCGTTGGCGGGCGGGCCGATCGGGAAAGTGCTCGATGGCGATGAGATTGAAATTGTGATCGACCGGAACACGATGGAGGGGTCGTTCAATCTGGCGGACGGGGAGCGGTTGTTGGCCGAGCGTTCGGCTCGGCCGGACTTGCGACCGGACCCGCTGTTGCCCGATGACACGCGACTGTGGGCGGCACTGGTGGACGTGAGCGGCGGATCGTGGGGTGGGGCGGTTTATGACGTCGACGCCATTTTGAAAGTCATCGCGGCGGGGAAAAAGGCGTTGGGGTGAACGCCGCGCTGACACGGATCAAGCTGCTGCATACGGCGGTGTGGTGCGTGTTTGCGGGGTGTATTGTGGCCATTCCGGTTGCCACCTACGGGCGGCGGTGGGAGTGGGCCGTTGGGCTGAGCGGGCTGGTATGGCTGGAGTGCGCGGTGCTGGCGTTGAACCGGTGCCGCTGCCCGCTGACCGATGTGGCGGCGCGGCACACCGAAGAACGGGCGGACAATTTCGACATCTACCTGCCGTTGTGGCTGGCGCGGTGGAACAAAGTTGTCTTTGGTTCGCTGTTTTTTGGCGGGGAGATTTACCTGCTGCGCGTTTGGCTGGCGGGCGGCTGATTTCGCAAAACCGGTGCGTTGGCCCGATAATGGAATTACCCCATGGACTGGAGCCAAGTCGAACTCAAAAAGACGGTCAACCTGCCGAAGACCGATTTTTCTATGAAGGCCAATCTAGGGACGCTGGAAACGCGTCTGCTGGCCGAATGGAAAGACGGAAATCTGTATGGCCGCATTCGAGAAGCCCGCGCCGGGCAGCCGATGTATGTGCTGCACGACGGACCGCCGTACGCCAATGGCAACATTCACCTTGGCCACGCTTTTAATAAGCTGCTGAAGGATTTCATCGTCAAGTCGCGGACGATGATGGGCATGGACTCGCCCTATGTGCCGGGGTGGGACTGCCACGGGCTGCCGATTGAGATCAAGGTGGACGGGGAGTTGGGCTCGAAGAAGGCCCAAATGACGACGTCGCAGATCCGGAAGGCGTGCCGCGCTTACGCGCAGAAGTACGTGGATCTGCAGAACACGTCGTTCCAGCGGCTGGGAATTTTCGGGCGTTGGGACAAGCCGTACATGACGATGGCGCCGGAGTATCAGGCCGTCATCGCGGGCGCTTTCGTGGACTTTTTCGCCAAGGGGTATGTCTACCGCGGGTTGAAGCCGGTGAACTGGTGCATCAACTGCCGGACGGCGCTGGCGGAAGCCGAAGTCGAATACGAGAACCACAAGAGCCCTTCGATCTACGTCCGGTTCAAGCTGACCGAGGACCCGGCGACGATCGATGGCGCGTTGGCGGGGAAGGAAGTTTACGGGCTGATCTGGACGACGACGCCGTGGACGATTCCGTCGAACATGGGCATTGCGTTCCATCCGCGGTTTGAGTACGTCGCCTATGAGACGGGCGGGGCTGTTTATATTGTCGCCGCTGGTTTGTTGGACACCGTGAAGGCTGCGCTGGGCTGGGCGGAGGGCACGGAGTTGGTGCGGTTCGCGGGCGCGAAGCTGGATCAGAGTGTTTTCCAACATCCGTTTATTGCGCGGAAATCGCTGGGGATTCTGGGCGAGCACGTCACGTTGGAACAGGGCACGGGCGCGGTGCATACGGCGCCGGGGCATGGCCAGGAAGATTATGTGGCCGGGATGCAGAACGGCATCCAGGTCTACTGCCCGGTGGACGGGGCGGGGCGGCTGTACCATACCGAGAACGAGCCGGGCGTGTTGCCGGAAGTGTTGATCGGCAAGAACGTTTGGGAAGCCAATCCGATTGTAATTGAGCTGTTGCGGGAGGCCGGGGCGCTGCTGGCGATGACGCCGATCGACCACAGCTATCCGCACTGCTGGCGCTGCCACAAGCCGACGATTTTCCGGGCGACCGAGCAGTGGTTCATCGGCATGGAGCGCAACGATCTGCGGCAGAAGGCGCTGGACGCGATCGGCCGGGTGAAGTGGTGGCCTGCCTGGGGCGAAGAACGCATCAGCAATATGATTGCGACGCGGCCGGACTGGTGCATTTCGCGCCAGCGGACGTGGGGCGTGCCGATTATTGCGTTTACGTGTAAGAGCTGCGAGAAGATCGTCACCGACCGGGCGCCGCTCGATAAAGTCGTCGATCTGTTCCGCGAGCATTCGGCCGATATCTGGTATGAGAAGACGGCCGCGGAGTTGCTGGGCGAGGGCTTTGCGTGCGCGCATTGCGGCGGCACGGAGTTCGAAAAAGAACGCGACATTCTGGACGTTTGGTTCGACTCCGGGTCGAGCCATCTGGCTGTTTTGAACGAAGCCAACGGTCTGCCGTGGCCTTCCGATATGTACCTCGAAGGCGGCGATCAGTATCGCGGCTGGTTCCACTCGTCGCTGCTGGTGGGCGTGGGGCTGAAGGGCGATGCGCCGTATCGGGCCACGCTGACGAACGGCTGGACGCTGGACGGCGAAGGCAAGGCGATGTCGAAATCGCTGGGCAACACGATCGAGCCGGAAAAGATCATCAAGCAGTATGGCGCCGAGATTCTGCGGCTGTGGGTCTCCTCGGTCGAGTTCTGGGAAGACGTTCGGTTGTCGGAGACGATTCTTACTCGTTTGACGGAGGCGTATCGGAAGATTCGCAATACGTTCCGGTATGCGCTGGGGAATCTGGACGGGTTCGACCCGGCTACCGACCTGGTGCCGTTTGCCGAGTTGGAAGAGATCGATCAGTGGATTCTGACGCGGGCCGATGACCTGGTGGCAAAGTGCCGCGGGTTCTACGATGAGTACGCTTTTCACCGTGTGTATCAGGCCGCCTATGCGTTCTGCGGGACGGATTTGAGTGCGGTTTATTTCGATGTTTTGAAGGACCGGTTGTATACGACGGCGACCAAATCGGCCGGGCGGCGGAGCGCGCAGACGGCGCTGTGGCGGCTGACGGACGCGTTGACGCGGCTGTTGGCGCCGGTGCTGGCGTTTACGTGCGAGGAGATCTGGCAGTCGTTTGCGCGGCC
>CANIFK010000367.1 GCA_947466555.1 Acidobacteriota bacterium
ATGGGAAGGAAGAGAAGGGCGCGCCAGGTCATAGGATTTATGACAACACAGCCAGCGCACGGAGGTAGGCGGGTTCAGCGCACGTGCCGATGCCGAGGATGGGAATGCGGCCAGGGCGTGCGATGGGCGTCAGCGCGGCGAGCAGTGATTCCGGCGTTTCGATCTGGCCGGGATCGCCGCATGGCCAAATGACATTCAGGAACAGCGCGTCGGGCGACTTCCCGACGGCAAGGAGCTGTTCAACGGCCGGCAGCAGCCCTAACCAGTCGCCCGAGAGACCAACGGCGACGCCGGGAATGGCGCGGGCAAAATCTATGAACGCTTCCGGCAGCGTGCCATCGAGCATGCTTCCCATCGCCTCGATCTCCGCCGTGACCAGCACTGGTGTTTCGGTGGCCAACGAGTCGATCGCGGCCAGGGCGGCGCGGACGTTCTGCAGGTCCATGCAGCGCTCCAGGTGCAGCATATCCACGCCAGCTTGGAGGAGCGTTTCAACCTGCGCGCGGTAGCCCTCTTGGATCTCGCGGAACCGCTCTTCGCCGCCGCCGTGGATGGAGAGGAGGCGGAAAGGGTGGCGGATGGCGCCGAGGAGCTTGCGGCGACGCGTGGGCGTGGAGAACTCGTCGCAGAGCGCGCGGGCGGCGCCGGCGGCGGTGGTTGAGATCGCGTCGGCGCCGGCCACGAGCAGGGCGCGGTGCAGGGCGTCAATCTCGTCCTGCGACTCGTCCGGATCCAGCCACGGGACTGTGGTCCAGAGCTCGACGGGCATGTCAGGGCTGGGGCGGCAGACCCATGGCTTCCCACTCTTCGGCGGCGGGGCCGTAGATGCCGGGGACGGGGAGGCCGGCCTGGCGCATCAGCACCGTCATCTGCGCGCGGTGGTGCACCTCGTGCTTCACCTGCGCGTTCAGGACTTGCGAGCGCTTCCACATCTCGCCGCCGTACATGGGCACTTCCTCGGTCAGGCCGGCGTCGGTCCATTGGGCCACGATGGCGTCGTTCAGCCTCTGGGCCGTGGCGCTGTACTGCTCGCCCAGGGTGCCTTCTTCCGGCACCGCCTCCACCACGATACCGGCGACGCCGGGCATTTCCACCAACGTATGGATGATGTGGCGGGCGAGGGTACCGAGCGTGCGGCCACCGGGGCCGACGGGCTGGGCCAGACTGGCTTCGGTGAGGTTATCGAAGAGCTTGCGGGTCATGCCGCGTTCGTAGGCGAAGTCCTGTGTAAAGTCCGCGATCGTCCGGTACATATATGCCCGATGGTACCCTGAAGATTCATGCGCCGCACAGGGTGGCTCCTGCTAGTGTGCTGCCTGGCTTTGGCCGCTGCCGTTGGCTGGGTGTTCCAACAGCAAAAAGCCGCACAAACCAACGCCGCTCCGAAACGTCCCGCGTCGCTCCCGCCGGGCTTGCAGGCGCGCGCCGATGGCGGTTGGGTGTGGACACAGACCTCCGGGGACAAGACCATCGCCGAGGTGAAGGCGAAGGAGTTCTCCCAGCAATCCGATCCGCCGCGCGTGGATTTGAAGTTCGTCGAGGTGAAGGTCTTCCATAAAGACGATTCGGCGTACGACCTGATCCAGTCCGATAAGGCCGAGCTGCGGACCGAGGATGGGGTGATGTTCGCTGATGGCGAGGTCAACATGACCATGGGCTTCAAGTCCGATCCGGAGGCCAAGAACCGGCTGGTGCATATCAAGACTTCCGGCGTCACGTACAGCACGCAAACGGGCAAGGTGAACACGGACCGGAAGGCGGAGTTTGAGTTTGAGAACTCACGCGGATCGGCCGTTGGCGCGACGTATGATCCGGCGCTGCGCGAGTTGCAGATGCACAAGGACGTCGATCTGGCGTGGACCAAGGGCAAGAAGAAGACCATGCAGATCGCCGCCGGGGCGCTGTCGTACCGGGAAGAGGAATCGAAGATCTATTTGAAGCAGTGGTCGCGGTTGACGCGGGACACGCTGACGCTGAACGCCGGAGCGTCGGTGGTGACGCTGGCGGATGGGGAGATTGACCTCGTCGAGGCCGAGAACGCCAAGGGCGAGGACAAGCAACCGAAGCGGGTGTTGGAGTATGCCGCCGATCATCTGGTGATGCGGTTCGCGGATAAGAATGCCATCAACCGGATTGAGGGCGAGCGGAACGCGCGGCTGGTGACCACCTCCGATACGGGCCGGACGACCGTGACGGCGCAGCACGTGGACATGGACTTTGAGACGCCAAAGGGCGAATCGGTCTTGAAGAAGGCTCTCGCGCGTGGCGCGACGACGGTTGAATCCGTCCCGCCGAAGACGGCGACGCGGATCATGCGGTCGGACATTGTGGAGCTGGCGATGAAGCCGGGCGGCGAGGAGATTGACACCGTTGTCACGCAGACGCCGGGCGAGATTGAGTTCCTGCCGAAGCTGGCGACCGAGCGCTATCGGAAGATGAATGGCGAGCGGTTCTGGATCAACTACGGGCCGAAGAATCAGTTGGAGAAGTTCCGGGCGTCGAAGGTGACCACGCTGACCAAGGGGAAGCCGTCGGAGAAGGGCAAGCCGGCGAATCCGGATTCGAAGACTTCGTCGGAGGATCTGTTGGCGACGTTTGACCCGAAGACGGGGGACATGAGCCAGCTGGAACAGTGGACGAACTTCCAGTACGAAGAGGGCGACCGGCGGGCGAAGGCCGATCATGCGAAGTTGCAGCAGGCCACCGAGCACATCACGTTGCAGGGCACGGCGCGGATCTGGGATCCGACCGGGTCGACGGACGCGGCGTTGATTGAGCTGGACCAGAAGACGGGCGATATGGTGGCGACGGATCGCGTGGTTTCGACGCGGTTGCCGGAGAAAAAGACGGCCAAGCCGAAGTCGTCTCTGATCGATTCGAGCGAGACGATTCAGGCGCGGGCGGCGAAGATGACCACGCAGAAGCAGAACACGTGGATCCGGTACGAGGGCGGGGCAACGCTGTGGCAGGGCGCCGATAAGGTGGAAGCGGAGACGATCACGATCGACCGGAAGGCGCAGGTGTTGCAGGCGAGCGGGAAGGTGTTCACGCAGACCAGGGAGCGGCCGAAGGCGGGGGCGAAGGGGCCGGTGGCGCAGTTGTTCACGCTGGTGCGGGCGCCGGAGATGGACTATAAGGACGCTGAGAAGGTCGCCTACTACCGGGGCGGCGTGTCGCTGGTTCGCGGGGATTTGAAGGTGAAGAGCGAGGAGCTGCGGGCGTGGTTCACCAAGGACGATCCGAAGACGCCGCAGGACGAGGGGAACTCGTTGCAGCGGGCGAACGCGGATGGGAAAGTCGATATTCTGCAGACGGCGCCGGACAAGACGCGGACGGGCAAGAGCGACCACGCGGTGTACGAAGTGGCGGAGAGCAAGGTTATCCTGACGGGCGGGACGCCGGTGTTCACCGATTCGGTGCAGGGAACGACGCGCGGGCAGATGATCACGTTTTTCGCCGACAATGATAAGTTGCTGGTGGACGGCGCGGAGAGCGAGCCGACGGAGAGCCGGCTGAAGCGAAAGAAGAAGACCAAGTGATGCGTGTTCTGGAGACGAAGGAAATCTCGAAGTCGTACCGCGGCCGGAAGGTGGTGGACAACGTTTCCGTGAACGTGGCGCAGGGGGAAGTGGTTGGGTTGCTGGGCCCGAATGGCGCGGGGAAGACCACGAGCTTCTACATGATCGTTGGCTTGATCAGCCCGGATTCGGGGCAGGTGACGGTGGATGGCGACGACATCACGAACCTGCCGATGTACCGGCGAGCGCGGCGGGGGATTTCGTATCTACCGCAGGAGGCGAGCGTTTTCCGGAAGCTGACGGTGGAAGAGAATCTGATGGCGATTCTGGAGACGTTGCCGTTGGACGCGCGGCAGCGGCGGGAGCGGATGAACCGGCTGGTTGAGCAGTTGGGGCTGGAGACGGTGCGGGCGTCGAAGGGGTACATGCTGTCGGGCGGGGAACGGCGGCGGACCGAAATTGCGCGGAGTTTGGTGATTGAGCCATCTTTTTTGCTTCTCGACGAACCTTTTTCCGGAATTGATCCGATACAAGTTATAGAGCTGCAGCGGATCATCTTCGAGCTGAAGCGGAGCGGGATCGGGATTCTGATCACGGACCATAACGTACGGGAAACGCTGGCGGTGACGGACCGGGCGTACATTATCAACAGCGGGAAGATCTTCCGAACCGGGTCGCCGAGTGAGCTGGGGCAGGATCCGGAAGTGAAGAAGATTTACCTGGGAGACAACTTCCGGCTTGGGAACTAGTTGGATCGTGTAGACTTGACGCGAGGATGGCGAGAGAGAACGGGAAGGCATTGAAGGGCCCGCCAGCGACGCTTGCTGAAGCGATGGCGCGGATCGGGGAGTTGGAACAACTCCAGAAATCCCTGAAGAAAGAGCTGAGGGCGGCGCGCGCCTTGGGGAGAGCTGCGCGCGCTGACACGGGGTTTGCGTTGGAGTTGGAGCGGCGGCGGTCGCAGGAGCTGGAAGAGGCTTACTACGACACGGTGCTGCGGCTGACGCGGGCATCGGTGTACAAGGACCGGGAGACCGGGGCGCACATTCAGCGGGTGAGCCATTACGCGAAGGTTTTGGCGCGGCATTTGGGGTGGGCGGACGAGGATCAGGTATTAATTTTTCGGGCGGCGCCGATGCACGACGTCGGCAAGATCGCGATTCCGGACGATTTGATTCGGAAGCGGGGGTCGTTGGACGGCGGGGACCGGCAGGTGATGGAGTCGCACACGCAGATTGGGGCGAGCCTGTTGGAGGGTTCGAGTTCGCGGTTGCTGGATATGGCGCGGGAGATTGCGCTGACACACCACGAGCATTGGGATGGGAGCGGGTATCCGCACGGGTTGAGCGGGGATCAGATTCCGATTTCGGGGCGGATTGTGATGCTGAGCGATCATTACGATGCGCTGCGGAGCCGGCGGAGTTACAAGCGGGGGATCGACCACGAGGCGACGTGCCGGATTATTTTGGAGGGCGACGGGCGGACTTCGCCGGCGCATTTTGATCCGCGGCTTTTGGAGATTTTTGACGGGGCACACTGGGAGTTTGACGCGATTTTCGAGCAATATAAGGACGAGAGCCAGCGTTGATGGCGCCGGTGGCCCATCGCTGGCAGGCGTCGGGGTCTTCGAAGATTTCGGGAGGGGCCTGGAAGTACTTCATGGTGCCGGGCTTGTCGGGGAAGGGTTGGAAGGGTTTGCAGCCGCGGGCTTTGAACTGGGGGATGTTTTGGGCGTCGCCTTTTAGGTAGATGGCGCCGTCGGCGATTAGGGCGAAGACGGTGCCGTTGCAGTAGAGGCACCAGCCGCCGAACATGTAGCGGGAGTCGATGCGGCCGAGGGGGGCGAAGAGGTCGATGCAGTAGTCGACGAACTTGTCTTTGGCGGGCATGTGGTTATTTTGGGCACACTTCGGGTGTAGGCAGGGGGTTTTGGGGTTAGATTTTGGTGGCCGTGTCGGGCATTTTGGGTGCCTGCGGGCCTCCTTCGACCGGGTTTTCCGGGTTGGGGGTGGGAATCGTCCCAGGTTGCGGAGTTTCCTGGTAGCACGGCTCCAGGGAAATTCCGGGTTGTTCTTTTGTTTGCAAGGGCTTGTGGGAGGGTCCTTGCTGGGAGAATCCTTTTTTCATTTGGAGCAGGTCGCGCTCGATTCTCGAGATTTCGAGGTTCAGACGGCGGATTCTGGCGTCGATGCGCTCCAGGATGTCGCCTTTTTGGCTGACCAGGACTTCGATGTCGCTGACGGTGACGCCGTTGAGCTGGAACATTTCCGCCATGTACTGGCGGCGGGCGGCGATTAGACGATCCATCTCCCACATGAGCGAGACCAGATGGTTGACTCGGGTGGTGACGTGCTTGTTGCCGATGTCCCATACGGCTTGGATTTCCTGGCGGAATTGTTCGTAGAGGACGGGGTCTACGGTGTGGCGGAGCGTGTCCGGGGTGGCGTA
>CANIFK010000368.1 GCA_947466555.1 Acidobacteriota bacterium
CCGCAAGCCCCCCTTCCTGCTTGCCTTCGGGCAGCGCCAGGACGTGTGGATCGACTTCACCAAAGACGACCGTTTCCGCGCCACGCCGCTTGCCGAACGGCTCAGCCCGCTGGTCTATTTCCTGCTCCCCGTCTGCGACGGCCGGAAGGTGCGCGGCTGCCTGTATTTCGACTGGCTCACCCGCCGCGACTTTCCGCCCGAAACGATTCTCCCCGCCCTCTCCGCCTTCCGCGACGCAATGGCTACGAATATGCCTGCAGCGTAAACAGCAGCGCCCGCGGCACGTGGAAGATGCCCTTATACGGGCCGCCCTTCATCGCCGTGGCCACGTTGCCGCGCCGGTCGCAGTAGCCGAACCACTCGCCGTATTGTCCATCGGCAAACACGCGGAACGAATACTCGTCCACCTTCCGCCACCACTCCAAATACCGCTCATCGCCGGTCTGCTTGTACCCCAGCGCCGCCGCGTAGATCCCCTCGGTATGGCTCCACCACAGCTTCATGTTCGATTCCAGCGCCACCGGCGGCCGCCCGTTCAAATCCTGGAAATACGTCAGCCCGCCGAACTCTTTGTCCCACCCGTATTCCAACGCGCCCAGAACCGATTCCAGCAACATCTGCTCCGTCGTCGCGTTCGGATACTTCTTCAACATGTGCAGAAACAGCCAGCAGACTTCGAGCGAACTGCCCGTGCAAATCAGCCGCCCCTCCGGAAACTGCCGGAACTGCTTCACATCGCCCAGCGCCGCGTTCTCCATCAGCAGCTTATGCTCCGGATGAAAATGCGCCATCAGCCGCTGCAAACAGCGCTGAATCACCTGCGCGTAGCGCGCGTCCTCATGCACCTGGTCCAGTTCAAACGCCAGCCAACCCAGTACATACAAATCGGCCAACTGCGTATAACCAACGCCGCCACCAACCGACGGCCGGCCCAATAACTCCGGCTTCCGCAGCCACTCTTCCATCCGCCAAAACAGGTCGATCGCCTCGGCCAGGTGCGAGGCGTCTTTCGAGATCTTCGAATACTCCACCATCGCCAGCGCCACGAAAAACGCCGTGTACGGCTTGCGCTGAAAGAACACCGGCTTGCCGTCTTCGGTCAACGTGTGCCAGCACCGCGGCTCGTTCTTCCGCGCGTGTTCTTCGATGAAACGGAAGATCACCTCCGCCGCCTCTTTGTACTCCGGTCGCGGATCAAACGTGTTGTAGAGCCGCGCGAACATCCACGCGCCCCGGCCCTGCATCCACACGTGCTTCCTCGTGTCGTAGACCTCACCCGTCGCGTCCAGGCAGTTGTAATACCCGCCGTTCTTGCGGTCGAGCGCGTGCCGCAGCCAAAACGGCAGCACGCGCCCGGTGAGTTCTTCGCGGTATTTGCTGCGTAGTCCGTCGACCACCAGGGCTATACCTTCGATTGCGGACGGCCCGGCTCGGGCCAATCCAAGTGGTACGCCTCACCACGCGGCTTGTCGGTACGCTCGTAGGTGTGCGCGCCGAAGTAGTCACGCTGCGCCTGCAGCAAGTTCGCCGGCACCGTCGCCGCGCGATAGCCATCGTAGTAGGAGAGCGCCGAATAGAACGTCGGCGCCGGAATCCCGTTCGTCGCCGCCAGCGCAATCACCTGCCGCCAGTTGGCCTGCGCCGCGTCGATCTCGGCTTGGAAGAACGGATCCAGCAACAGATTCGCCAGCTTCGGATTCAACGTGTAGGCTTCGGTAATCTTCTGCAGGAACGCCGCGCGGATGATGCAGCCGCCGCGCCAGATCTTGGCGATCTCACCGAAGTCGAGCGACCACTTGTACTCAATCTGCGCCGCGCTCATCAGCTGGAAGCCCTGCGCATACGAGCAGATCTTCGAGCAATACAACGCGTCATGCACCGCCTGCACCAGCTGCGCCTTGTCGGCTGACAACGCGACCGTCGGCCCCGTCAACTGCTTCGACGCCGCCACGCGCTCTTCCTTCACCGCGCTCAAGCAGCGCGCAAACACAGCCTCGGCCACCGTCGGCGCCGGCACGCCCATGTCGAGCGCGTTTACGCTCGTCCACTTGCCCGTGCCCTTCTGCCCGGCCGCATCCAGCACGATGTCCACAAACGGCGCGCCCGTCTCCGGGTCCTTCTGCTGCAGAATATCGGTGGTGATTTCAATCAGGAACGAGTCCAGCTTGCCCTTGTTCCACGTGCCGAAAATCTCGCTCAGCTCGGCCGGCGTGAACCCGCCCAGCTTGCGCAAAATATCGTACGATTCGCAGATCATCTGCATATCGCCGTATTCAATGGCGTTGTGCACCATCTTCACGTAATGGCCCGCGCCGTTCGGCCCGATGTAGGTCGTGCACGGCACGCCGCCCACCACCGGATGGCCCGGCGTGGCGCCCATCAACGGCTTGCCCGTCACCGCGTCCACCTTGGCGGCAATCGCCTGCCAGATGGCCTTGATCTCTTCGTACGACGACGGGTCGCCGCCCGGCATCAGCGAGGGGCCGAATCGCGCGCCCTCTTCGCCGCCGCTCACACCGGAGCCGACGAAGCGGAAGCCCTTGGCCGCCAGATCTTTCTCGCGCCGGATCGTATCGGTCCACAGCGCGTTGCCGCCGTCGATGACAATGTCGCCCGCTTCGAGCAGGGGCAGCAGGCTGTTGATCACCGCGTCCGTCGGACCGCCGGCCTTCACCAGGATGATCACCTTGCGCGGCCGCGACAGCGACTGCACAAACTCCTCGAGCGTCTTCGCGCCCACCACGCCGCCCGGCGTGTTCGGATTCTCGGCGACGAACTTCTCCATCGTCTCCGTGGTCCGGTTATAAACAGAAATCTGGAAGCCGTGGTCGGCGATGTTGAGAGCGAGGTTTTGGCCCATGACGGCCAGCCCCACCAGCCCGATATCAGACAAGGGTTTCGGCATAAATTTGCTCCTTCAGTGTAACTTTTCTCGTGCCCCGAGCGTGCGGTACAACTCGGCCTGCACCATTCCAATGCGGTCCCACCCGTAATGCTCCACCGCCGCCTCCCGCGCTCGCGCCTCCAGCGCCTTGCGCTCCTCCGGGTCACCGATCAGCCGCGCGATCGCCTCGGCCATCTCCGCGCCCGTATTGGCGACCAACACTTCCCGCCCATCGGTCAGGTCCAATCCGTTGATCCCCGCCGGCGTCGTCACGATGGCCTTCCGCATCGCCATCGCCTCCATAATCTTGATGTTCGTCCCCGCGCTCGCCACCAGCGGCGCAATGATCACCGCGGCCCGATTGTACGCCGCCCGCACATCGCTCACAAACCCATCGCACTGGATATGCGGGTGGCTCAAATCCAACTGCACCCGCCCCGCGTACCGGTCCAGATAATACTCGTGCCGCTGCCCCGCAATCACGTGCAATCGCGCCCTATCCGCAATCGCCGGCCACGCCTCCCGCAGGAAAAACTCCAACGCCATCACATTCGGCAGATGCGCGAAAGAACCAATAAACAGGATCCGATTCGCCTCCGGCTCTTCCTCCGAAGGCACGAACCGCGCCAGGTCCACGCCGTTCAAAATCGCATGCGCATTCGCCGTGCCAACGGTGCGCCGGTCTTTCTCACTCATCGCCACAACCGCGTCCACGCGCCCCCACGCATCCCGCTCAAACGTCACCCACTTCTCATACTGTTGCCGCGTGTCCCACTCTTCCTTATCCGCCAGCAACTGCCCATACAAATCGAGCGTAACATCGTGCTCCACCAGAATCGTCTTCGCCGGCCGGCACGCCTCGGCATAGAGTCCCATCTGCGTGAACTCCAACTGCACAATCGCCGGGCGCCACTTGGCTAACGTCGCCGCCAGAGCCGCCCGAAACTCCGGCCGGTCGTGCTCTTCCACCACATCCGGCCGCGCGCTCGATGGCAGCAGATGCGAACCCTCCCGCCGCACCAATACGATCTCGCAGCAAATCGCCAATAGCTCCGCCGCCGGCGTCGCCAACTCATCCACGAAAACCAGTAGCACCTGATCGAACTCCCGCGCCGCCTCGCGCATCAGGTTGAACATCCGCACCGCGCCCCCGTGCGAAAGAGGGAAGGGAAGATACGGCGCGGCCACCAATACCCGCGTCCGCCCCGTCGCCGTCACGCCCGGGAACATGGCCACCGCCCCGCCGCACAGTGCCAAGGGCGCCTCGTCCCCCGTCGCCGCCAGCGGCTGCCGCCACGGCTGCCGCCACGCGCCGAACAGCGCCCGCTCCGCCGCCTTCACCGGCTCCAGTCGTGCCGCCAGCAAGTTCGCCCGGTCAATTGCCTCCCGCCACACCACCGCCGAATTCGCCCCGGCGGCGAACTGCAAATAGTTCCGCTCCAACGCATCGTCCAGGTCCTGCGCCGAAAAATATTTGGACGTCGTCGACCGGTGCAGATGCAACAGCCGCGCCCCCGCCGCGAACACCGTCGGCCACCCCTGCCGCCACGCCCGCCAGCCAATATCCAGGTCCTCCACATACGCCGGCGTGTACTGCTCCCCAATTCCGCCCAGCGCCCGCAATTTCACCGTGTCGTAGAGCGTGCACCCCCCGCTCCCATACAGCACCCACGTCCCGTCCTCCCCCGCAAACGGTGTCTCGCACCACAACGGAAACTGCCCCGTTTTGTTGCGATGGTACATCGCCTTCCCCGTCTCCTCACGCCTGACACCAGAAGGAAAAAAGATCTGCGCCGTCGCCGCGAACAACCCGGGATTGGAATCAAACGGCCGCATCAAGGCCGCAAAAAATTCCGCCTCCAAAACCATATCGTTGTTCAACAAACACGTATACGCATACCGCGACCGCGCAATCCCCCGGTTCACCGCCGCCGCAAACGACAACGGCTCGGCCGACTCCTCCACCTCCACCCCCTGCCCCCGCAACCACTCCGCCGAACCATCCGTCGACCCGTTATCCACCACCACAATCTGCTCCGGCCGCTGCGGCATCATCGATGCAAACAGCCGCTCCAACAACTCCCGCCCGTTCCGGGACGGAATCACCACGCAAACCCCCGGCGCCATCGCCGCACCCAACGAAACAGTGGCAACCGCCCGCCCGCCAGCCAGCCGCCCGCTCACCCGCGCCATCCAATACGCCACCGGCCGCCGGAACGCCGACGGATGCAGCAGCCGCCAGAAGAACGTGTAAACCCCGCCCCCCGGCCGCGTCTCCCACCGCACAAAATTCTTCGTCCGCCAGTAGAAATGCTTCGCCATCACCGGCAGACTCCGCGGCCGCAGCATGAAGTGGTCCAGGTTCTCGTTGAACACCATCAACTGCCACGGCCACCGCCGCGCCGCCGCCCACCGCATCGCCCAATACGGCATGTTCGGCTGCAGGATAATCCCCGCCAGCACCACCTCGCGCCCCGCCACCGCCGCCTCAATCCGCGCCACGTTATCGGCCAGATCCTTCGCCGGAAACCACCGCACCCACTCGAAGCTCTTCTCCGGCGGCGCAAATTCCGATACCACCACCAGCTCCAACTCCGGGTAAATCCCCGCCATCTTCTCCAGCAACGTCGGGATCAGGTCGTCGGACCCGGAAGCGAACGCGAGCTTGATCCGTGCCCCCACGGTCCTAGATCAACTCGGCCAGCCGGCCGCTAAATCTACCTGCGACAAAATCCGCCCACCACTGCATCGCCTGCATGCAGAACGCGGTCGAAACCGGATTCATATACGGCAACGGCGCCCCGTCCCGCGTGCCAAACCCATACCCGCCGTCAATCATCGCCGGCCCGCCAAACCGCTGGTGGCTCCCGCAATGCGCGGCCTCATACTCGGCCGCCGCCCGGTCCAACGGCACCGCGCCCAACGCATCGGCCAGCAACCGTACCCGCAACAACTGCCCGCACACGTCGGACCGTTCAAACCGCGGCCCAATCTCGCGCAGATAATGACCAACCCGGCCAACCCCGGCTCCCAACGCCACCCGCGCCTCCGCCCGCCCCGTCCGCGCCAG
>CANIFK010000369.1 GCA_947466555.1 Acidobacteriota bacterium
GGGGGACCGCCGCCACCGCAGAGCGGACACTGCACGGCACCTGGTGTGAGGGGCGTTCAAAGCAACCACGAAGTGCCGATCATTATCGAGGACGGGTCGATCCGGCTGGTGGCGTATCGCGATCATTTTGACGTGAACATTCTGAAGCGGCTTGTGTCGGCGGCGACCATGAAAGAGGTAGCGCCGACGACGCAGAGCACGAGCACCCGCTTAGGCGCGTGGCATACGCATAACGGTGATCATGTGTTGCCGGTGGCCGTGGCGGTGGACAATTTTGAGAGGCCGCGAGGCTCGTTGTACCGTACTCAGTTGCACCAGTTCACAATGTATGGGTCCGACAAAGTGGAACTGTTGTTGGAACGCGACGGGACGCCGAAGGATTCGGTGTGGTTGAGCAAGGAGATTGACCCGGATTTGTTGTCGGCGTGCCATCCGGGTGGGACCAGTCGTTTGGAGAAATTGGCGTGGGTGATGCGCGGGACGGGCGTGGTGAAGACGACGACGGCGGTGGTTCCCAAAACGGCGGAGTACGCGAATTTGGAGTATGTCGATACGTTGACGCAGCAGAAAGGGGTGCTGCGGCTGAAGGGTGTGAAGGTTTGGAGTGCCGACCCGGCGAAGAACGCGAATGCCACTGTAAAGGCGGAATTCAAGCTGGGAAATGGGTGCGCGTCGGTGCAGGTGTGTCCGAACGACAAAGACGGCAAGCCGGTGTGCCGGGTGCTGAATCCGCCGTGCAGCCCGCAGATGTTGAAGATTACGCCTCTCGACCCGGGGAAGCTGCAGGTGATTCAATAGCTATTCTTCGGGCTCGTCCTCGAGCGCATCGGCATCGGAGGAGAACTGGCGCAGGGCTTTGACGGCGGCGTTGGAACTGAAGCCGTTATAGCGCAGCTTGCGGTACGCCGATTGGAGATGTTTGGGATCGCGGAGATGTTCGGCGGGGTCGGCCATGCGGAGCTTCCGTTTGAGGAAGGCGACGGCGTGGCCGACTTCGTCGACGTCCTGATAGGCCGTTGTGACGGCGGCTTCGGCGACGAGGCGGGGGACCTGGCGGTGGGCGAGTTCGCGGAGGACGCGGGCTTTGCCGAAGCCGGAGCCGTCGCGGCGGGCGGTGGTGTAGGAATCGGCAAAGACGCGGTCGTTTAAGACTTGGACCTGCTTCAGGCGGGAGAGGACGTCGTCGACATCGGCGGGGAGGATGGCGCGGGCGGCGAGCTTTTTCTGGAGTTCGCCGATGGTGAGGGCGCGGCCGCTGAGCAGGCGCGCGGCGTAGTTCCAGAGAGCGTCGTTATCCAGTTTCTTCGGAACACGCGGAGTCATGCATTGATTGTGGCAACGCAAGGGGCAGCGGGCAACATCTAATGGGTGTAACACGCAGGAGTAGTACGCTTTGCGATGTACACTAGAATCGAGGTAACTGAAGATGGAAGAAGATAAGCGGATCTCCTATTTCTGCCTGGGCTTGGGTATTGGCGTGGCCGTGGGCATCTTGTTTGCGCCGAAGTCGGGCGAGGAGACGCGCCAGTTGCTGCGCTCCAAGGCCGATGAGAGCAAAGACTTTTTGAAGCAGAAATCGGTGGAATTGAAGGATTCCGCGGTGGAATTGGCCGATAAGAGCAAGTTGGCGCTGCAACGGCAGAAAGAACAGCTGGCCGCGGCCGTGGACGCCGGACGCCAGGCCTACAAAGAATCGATCACGACCGACGCAGCCGACGAAGCCGGCGCGTAAGGGAAGCACCGCTCCGCGGGAAGGTTGAACGGATGAACGCAGACACCACTCTTATTCTCCTTACAGTATTTGTTGCGATTACGGCGATTTCGTTCGCCGCGCAGGCGCTGGCGATGATGCGGCTGGCGAAGACGACCAAGGAGATGAAGGAGCGCGTCGACGCCTTCCTTCCCAAAGCGGAAAAACTGATTCAAACCGCCGAAACCACGCTGACTGAGAGCAAGGCGCAGATTACCGAGATCACCGTTCGGGCCAACGAGATTCTGCAGATTACGCAGACGCAGATGGCGCGGGTGGACGATTTGATGGCCGATGCGTCGATGCGGGCGAAGGTGCAGTTGGACCGGGCCGAGTCGGTACTGGAAAACACGCTGACGCGGGTGAACGACACGGTCAACACGGTGCACGGCACCATCCTGCGGCCGATCCGCGAGATCACCGGCGTCGCTGCCGGGGTGAAGGCGGCGGTTGGCCATTTATTGAAGGGCGCTCCGGCGAATGTCGCACAAGTCACTACTGACGAGGAGATGTTTATTTAGCCTGCCGCTGGCGGCTACGGCCGCGGCGCAGCCGGCAACGCCCCTGATTCCCGCCGTCGCGGTGGCCGCGGCGCTGAAGGATCTCTCCTTCGACGCCGCCCAGTGCTGGCGGGTGCGGGACTTTGCATTAGTGCGCGAAGACGTCAAGCTGTACTTGACCGATGGGTTTGTGGTGTTTTCGCGACCGGTGGCCGGGGCGCCGCTGGCGGCGTTGTTCTGGGCCGAAGTGGAAGGCGGCGACGGGGAAGTGATCGTGCTGCCGCCGACGGCGGGGGAGCGGCAATCGCTGGCGCGGTTCACGGAATCGCCCAACTTGAACGAGCATTTCCGGTCCGCGGTGATGATCTTCACCGATGGCACGGCGGCGGAGATTGCGGCGCATTTGAAGGACTCGGCGGCGAAGGCGGCGCCGGAGATGGGTGCGCTGTTGGCCGATCAGTACTCGGCGACGCTGCGCAATCTGACGACGAGTTTTGAGACGCGGATCATACAGGATGTGGCCGGGAAGGTTGATCCGCGGGCCGGGTTGTTTTTTGCCGCGCTGGCCGGGGCGGCGCACGGCAATTTCGATGTTGTCTACGATCCGCAGGCGATGGACCAGGTGGTGCTGGCGCAGTTGCAGAGCCGGGAAAACCGCTCCTACTACAACGTCTGGACCAGCTTCCCGTCGCGGCGAGTGCGGAAGGACCCGTCGGCGGAGCCGCCGTTGCGGGAGTTTGCGATCGAGCATGTGGGGATTGTGGCGACGCTGGGCGCCGAACTGCGCCTGGCGGCCACGGTGACCTTGCGCATCCGTGTCCCTGAGCAGGATGGGCTGCGGCGAGAGCGGAACACGTTGGCGTTTGATATCTCGCGGCGGATGCGGGTGCGGTCGGTCACGGTGGACGGCGCCGAGGCACAGGTGGTGCAGCGGGAGAGCCTGCGGTCGACACTGCTGCGCGGGAATGAAAACGAAGTATTCCTGGTGGCGATGGCTGGGCCGATCACGCCCGGGGAGCATACGGTGGTGTTTGAGCAGGAGGGCGCGGTCATCCTGCCGGCGGGGAATGGGGTCTACTTCGTCAGCGCGCGTGGCACCTGGTACCCGCACCATGGGCTGCAGTTCGCTACCTACGATTTGACGTTCAAGTGCCCTCGCCCGCTGGGACTGGTTGCGACCGGTGAACTGGTGGAGGAACACGATGAAGGGGCGTTCCATGTCACGCGGCGGCGGAGTACATTGCCGTTGCGAATCGCCGGATTCAACCTGGGCGAGTACAAGCAATCGAACGCGACGCGCGGCGGTTTGACCGTCGAAGTGTACGCGAACAAGATGGCCGAGACGGGCCTCGCCGTGGCGCGCCGCGATCCGGTGATGCCGCCCGCCATGCCGTCGGGGCGCCCTAATCGCCAGCCGAACATGCAGGCGCCGATGGCGATTACGCCGACGCCGATCGACCCGGCCAGCCAGATTACGGCGCTCGCCGCCGAGGTGGCCGAGGCGTTCGAATTCCTGGCGTCCCGTTTCGGTGCCCCGCCGCTGAAGACGCTGGCCGTGTCGCCTATTCCCGGGGCGTTCGGACAAGGATTCCCAGGGCTGATCTATCTGTCGACGCTCGCCTACCTGCCGCCGCGCGACCGGCCCCAGTTTGCCAATCAGGGCATGCAACAGACGTTCTTCTCCGACATCCTGGTGGCGCACGAAGTGGCACATCAGTGGTGGGGAAACACCGTCACCACGGTAGGCTACCGGGACGAGTGGATGATGGAGGCGCTGGCCAACTACTCGGCGCTGCTGCTGCTGGAACGGAAGCGCGGCGCGCGGGTGGTGGAAGAGGTATTGGAACGATACCGCGATCAACTGCTGGATAAGGGCGTGAACGGCAAGCCGATCGACGCCGCGGGGCCGATTCTGATGGGGGCGCGGTTGGAGACGTCCGAGACACCGGAGGCCCACCGCGCCATCATGTACGAAAAGGGCACGTGGATCATCCACATGCTGCGGCGGCGGTTAGGGGATGCGGCCTTTTTCGCGATGCTGAAGGATCTGCACACGCAATTTATGCGGGCCCGCGTGACGACCGTGGACCTGCGAAAACTGGCTGCGAAGCACCTGCCTAAAGGAGGGCCGGACGCGACGTTGGAACAGTTGTTCGGCGCCTACGCGGAGTCGACCGGGATCCCGGCGTTGAAGTTGCAGACCAAACAGCGGCGGACGGGGAATGGCGTGGTGGTTACGGCGGAGTTGGAGCAGAGCGGTGTGGGGGAGGATTTCTCGATCGACGTACCCGTTGAACTGGATTTCGGGCGTGGGAAGACGGAAGTGCGGTGGATCCGGACGGACGGGGCGCGGACTTCAGCCGAATGGACGATGCCATCGACGCCGGTGCGGGTGTTGCTGGACCCTCGGAATTCGCTGCTCGCCTTGAAGCGGTAAATCAGTTCTGGACGCCGCACGCCGCGCGGGAACGGATGCGGCGTCCAGATCTCTCTCCATCATCCGCAGCCCGTAGGAGGGCTCCGGCCGGAGTAGTTAAACGGTGCGCCACTGCAAAAGGAATCCGTACGATTGCAGCCCGGAGCACTCAGTATGCATTTGCTCGATGGTACAAAGGTTCAGGAACATTTTCAATAGAAAATGTTTTTATGGTTGGTCGGGGAGCGGCAGACGAAGGCCGCCGAGGAACTCAAGCCCTGTGGCGTAGCCGCGCGGGGTTGGGTTCTGATAGCGGATCGTGGCGCTGCCGGAATGAGCCGGGGAAAGGCGCAGGGCGATCAGGGTGCGGGGGCAGCAACGGAAGTGGAGCAGCAGCCGGCAGCCGGAGCTACTGACGTCGTGGATCTGGACGATTTCAAAGCGGTCTCGTCCTTGTTCATCGACGTAGTTGACCTGTACCTGTTTCAAGACAGGCAATCGGGAAGCCTGGCGCTTTTCACTTGGCATACAGAATCAGTATGCGAACCCGATCGTCTAGGATCAATCCTCCCCCGCGCGGGGTGCCCTAACCGCAACTAGGGACAATCCTCCCCACATGCGGGCGTCGCCTCCCCCTGTTTTCTCTAATGCATGCGGTTGTAACAGTCGAAAGAGTGCATGTAGGTGGAGCACTCAAGTGGAAGACAACGATCTAACTAAAGAATTTCTGATCGAGAGTACCGAGAACCTCGGGCGGCTGGACCAGGAGATGGTCCAGCTGGAACAACGGCCAAAAGACGCAACGTTGCTGGCCAGTATTTTCCGTATTATCCACACCCTGAAAGGCACCTGCGGCTTTCTAGGGTTCTCCACTATTGAAGGGATCACCCATCATGCGGAAACCATTCTAGGGCAGGTCCGGACGGGAGAGCGGGAGTTGACGCCCGCTCTAGTGTCGCTGGTGCTGGAATCGGTGGACGCGGTCAAAGCCGAGTTGGGCGCGATTGAGAGTACGCAGAAGGAAAGCGGCTTGCAGTACGCAGATCTGGTGCATCGGCTTGAGAACGCCGCGGTAATCGATGGCGTGGAGGAGCCTGTCGCCGTCGCTGCGGCGGTCCCTGAGCCGGAGCTGGCGCGCGAGAAGCAATCGGCCGCAAAGGGGGGAGACCCGGATGCAACGGCAGCCAAAGGGTCTTCCGTTACAGACTCGACGATTCGCGTGGATGTCGGGTTGCTGGACAAGCTGATGAATCTTGTCGGGGAATTGGTGCTCGCGCGA
>CANIFK010000370.1 GCA_947466555.1 Acidobacteriota bacterium
CCGCCCAGAAACGTACCCACAAAGCCGACTTGGTGGCCATGCGCGCTGCCGCCAAGGATCTCGATGCAATGATCGCCAAGTGGGGCGCCTCAGAAGACGAACTCATGAAGGAATACGAGGAGATCCGCCGCCCCAGTCGCGAGAAAAAGCGGAAGGCAAAATAAGGGGATCGTACTCGACGCGAATATTCTGATTCGCGCAGCACTTGGAAAGCGCGTTCGCAGCATCTTCGAGATCCACGCCGATAACATTTTCTTCTTCGTCCCCGAAACAGCATATGCGGAGGCTGAAGAACACCTGGGAGTTCTCGTGCGCAAAAGAGGTGGCGATCCCCAAGGGCGTTATTGCTGCTCCGGTCGTTGGCCGCGCTCGGAACGATAGTGAGCCCGGACATCTACGAGGACTTTGAAGCCGAAGCCCGAAAACGCCTTGGTGCCCGAGACCCGGATGATTGGTCTATCCTCGCCACCGCCTTAGCCCTCGGTTGTCCGATCTGGACGGAGGACACTGACTTCTTCGGCTGTGGCGTCGCAACCTGGACGTCCACCAGCATCGACTCCTTTCTGAACCACTAGCAACACGGGACCAGTCTAAGCCGGTCCCGTGCGCCATCCAACTCACCTCAGCAGAAATGCGCCCCCCGAGTCTCCACATACACCGCATAAAGACTCTGACTCCCACACATAAACAACCGATTCCTCTTCGCGCCGCCAAACGTCAGATTCGCGCAAATCTCCGGTAACTTAATCTGCCCAATCCGCTGCCCCTCCGGCGAGAAGATATGCACTCCGTCATACCCTTCCCCCACCCAGCCCGCGCTCGACCAGATATTCCCATCCTCATCGCAGCGAATCCCGTCCGGCAACCCGGCCCCCAGGCTCCCCAACTGCATATCGCAGAAAACCTTACCGTTAACTAACTTCCCGCCATTAATGTCCCAAACCTTAATGACCTTCTTCGCCTCCGGATAATGCGTCGCCCCCGTGTCGGCAACATACAGCTTCTTATAATCCGGCGAGAAACAAAGTCCATTCGGCTTAAACAAATCCTCAGTTACTTTATCAATCCGCCCCGACTTATCAATCCGGTACACCGCCTCCTTCAACTCCAGCGGCCCCTTGTTCCCCTCGTACCACATCAACGACCCATACCCCGGGTCCGTAAACCAAACCGCCCCATCCGGCCCCACCACCGCATCGTTCGGCGCATTCAACGGCTTCCCATTAAACTTATCCGCCAACACCGTCATCCCGCCGTTATGCTCATACCGCACCACGCGCCGGTTGCCGTGCTCGCACGAAATCTGCCGCCCTTCCCAGTCAAACGTGTTCCCATTCGAATTCCCCGCCGGATTCCGCAGCGTCGAAATCGCGCCAGTCTCCTCCGTCCACCGCACCTGAATATTGTTCGGAATATCGCTGAACAGCAGATACTTCCCAACGGCGCTCCACGCCGGCCCCTCCGCCCACAGGAACCCCGTCGCCAACCGTTGAATCGGCGTGTTCCCAATCTTGTACTTCGCGAATTTCGGATCCAGAACCACCACGTCCGGTTCCGGATAACGCGTCGGCACTTTGCCGCTCCAATCGCGCGGCTGCTGGGCCACCAGAGGCGCCGCGCCCAGGGCGGCTGTCGTCAAAAACGCTCTTCGGTTCATATTCATCATCCTCGTGAAAACGTTTCGCAAGTATATCAATCCTGTCTCTTGATACACTTCGGTTTAATCATGGACGGAACCACGACGCGCATCACTGTCTTCGCCCTTGCCGCAGCCATCGCCCTGCCCCTGCAGGCGCACGATCGCCCGGTGCTCTTTGAACAACACGCCACCGCCGCCTTCAACGCCCGCGGCAACGGCTACACCGTCGCCATCGACGCCCTCGGCCTTCGCCTCCAAACCGCCGCCGGAGCCGCCTCCCTCACCTGGCGCGGCGCCTCCCTCGCCAAGCCTCTCCCCCTCGATCCCCAGCCCACCCGCGTCAATTATTTCAACGGCGCCACCAAACGCACCAACATCCCCACCTTCGGTCGCCTCCGCGCCGCCAAGCTCTACCCCGGCATCGATCTCGTCTACTACGGCACCGACCGCCAACTCGAATACGACTTCATCGTCCACCCCGGCGCCAACCCCGCCAACATCCGCTTCTCCCTCCCCGCCACCCTCTCCCCCACCGGCGAACTCACCCTCGCCAACGGCCTCAAATGGCACAAGCCCGTCGCCCGTCAAAACGGCCACGAAATCTCAGCCCGCTTCATCCAAACAGCCAACAACGAATTCACCATCGCCGTCGCCAACTACGACCATTCCAAAGAACTCGTCATCGATCCCGTCCTCTCCTACGGAACCTACTTGGGTGGCACCCTCGCCGATGAAGCCCGCGGCGTCACCGCCGATGCCGTCGGCAACGCCTACATCGTCGGCTCCACCGTCTCCATCGATTTCCCCGGCACCACCCGCGGCCTCACCTTCGGCGGCGCCGATGTCTACGTCGCCAAGCTCAATCCCTCCGGCCGCGCCCTCGAATGGGCCACCTACATCGGGGGCGCTGGTTCCGACACCGGCACCGCCATCGCCATCGATGCCACGGGCGACCTCTACATCACCGGCCAAACCGCCAGTACCAATTTCCCCGTCACCGCCAGCGCCCCCCAATCCGTCCTCGCCGGCGGCTCCGCCGTCACCGACGCCTTTGCCCTCAAGCTCTCCGCCAACGGCCAGACCATCGTCTACAGCACCTACTTGGGCGGCGCCCTCTCCGATTCCGGCAACGCCATCGCCGTCGACGCCAAAGGCTCCGCCTACATCGCCGGCCGTGCCGATTCCACGGACTTCCCCACCACCACCCGCGACACTCTCCCCGCCCGCGGCGCCGGCGATGGCTTCGTCACCAAGCTCTCCCCCGATGGCTCCACCATCGTCTACTCCGCCCTCCTCGGCGGCTTCGCCCTCGATGTCATCAACGGCCTCGTCGTTGATCCCGCCGGCTCCGCTTATGTCACCGGCGAAACCCGTTCCGATAACTTCCCCGTAACTGACAACGCCTATCAAAAGGAGCGCAAAGGCAGCTCCGATGCCTTTGTAAGTAAGCTCTCCCCCGACGGCGCCACCCTCGTCTTCTCCACTTACTACGGCGGCGATGGACAGGAGTCCGGCCGCGGCATCGCCCTCGATCGCTTCGGCGCCGCCTATGTCGCCGGCGGCACCGGCTCCGCCAACCTCCCCGTCTCCTTCAACGGCGCCCAGCGCGCCCCCTCCCTCCTCCCCGACGCCTTCGCCGCCAAGTTCGATCCCACCGGCGCCAGCCTTGTCTACGGCACCTACATCGGTGGCGACGCCGAAGAACAGGCCAACGCCATCTCGGTCGATAACTCCGGCGCTGCCTACGTCGCCGGCCGTACCAACTCCGCCAACTACCCCCTCTTAAATGACGGCCCCCTCGCCGCCGATGGCCCCAGGGGCGGCTACGATGGCTTTGTAACTCGCCTCAGCTCCGGCGGTAACTTCCTCCAGTTCTCCACTTACTACGGCGGCGCCGGAAATGACGAAATCCTAAGTATGGCCACCGACGCCCGCGGCCGTATCTGGATCGCCGGTAATACGGACTCGACAAACCTCCCCACTCCCACCGGTTCCCTCGCCACCCGCGCCCCCGGCGCCAACGATGGCTTCGTCGCCCTCTTAAGCGAAATCAACGTCCTCGTCACCCCCGGCTCGGTCACACTCGGCGCCCGCGAATCCCGGCAGTTCTCCGCCACCGTTACCAATACGCCCAACACTGCCGTCCGCTGGTCCATCTTCCCCGACACCGGAACCATCTCGCAAACCGGCCTCTATACTGCCCCGGCCACCTTCGTCGGTTCCCCCGCCATCACCGTCAGCGCTATCTCCGTCGCCGATGGCAGCAAGATCGGCGGCGCCTCCATCACCCTCGTCAATCGCGTCAGCGTCGTCCTCAGCCCCGCCGACGTCACCCTCACCGCCGGCCAGTCCCAGCAGTTCACCCCCACCGTCTCCGGCACCACCAATACCGCTGTGACGTGGACCATCACCCCCGCCATCGGCACCATCTCGCCCACCGGTCTCTACACCGCCCCGGCCAGCTTCCTCAACCCGGCAACAATCACCGTCCGCGCCACCAGCGTCGCCGAACCCTCCCGTTCCGCCACCTCCACCGTCAACATCGTCCTCCCCCCGCCGCCCCCCGTCCCGGTGATCACCGCAGAAGGCTTCACCAACGCCGCCAGCTTCCGCGCCGCCAAGGACGAAGGCGGCATCTCCGCCGGTGAAATCATCACCATCTTCGGAACCAACCTCGGCCCGGCAACGCCCCAAACGCTCCAACTCGACGCCCGCGGCTTCGTCGCCAATCGCCTCGGCAATACCCGCGTCCTCTTCGATGGCACGCCCGGCGCCATGATCGTCACCTCCGCCGGCCAAGTCTCCGTCGTGGTTCCCTACACCGTCGAAGGCCAGCCCAGCACCGCCGTCGCCGTCGAATTCGAAGGCCGCGCCTCAAACCAAATCTCGCTCAACATCCTGCCCGCCACGCCGGCCATCTTCACCCAAACCTCCACCGGCGCCGGCCCCGGCTCGGTCATCCGCCAAACCGGCCAACTGGTCACCGCCGCCGCCCCCGCGGCCCCCGGTGAAGTGCTGACGATCTTCGCCACCGGCGAAGGCGCCACCACCCCCGCCGGTGTCGATGGCAAGCCCACCGCCCTCCCGCTCCCGCTTCCCAAACTGCCCGTCAAAGTAGTGATCGACGGCAACGAAATCGAGCCCCTCTACGCGGGCGGCGCCCCCGGCCTGGTCGCCGGCGTCCTGCAGGTCAACTTCACCATGCCGCCCAGCCCCACCGGCGCGCGCCGCCTCCGTCTCAAAATCGGCGACAAACTCAGCCCCGACACCGTAACCATCAACGCCCGATGAAACTCGCCATCACCCTAATCCTCGCCCTCGCCGCCGCTGCCCAGACCCCCAAGTACGAGGTCCACCGCGCCCCGTCGAAAATCATCGTCGACGGCCGCGCCACCGACCCCGCCTGGGCCGCCGCCGCCCCCGCCATCGAGTTCATCTTCCCTTGGGAAAACCAAAAAGGCGCCAAGCAAAAGACCACCGCTCGCCTCCTCTGGGACACCGAAAATCTCTACGTCATCTACCAGTGCGAAGATGCCGACGTAGTCGCCCACTACACCAACTTGGACGATCCCACCTACAAGGACGACGCCGTCGAATTCTTCGTCAATCCCAAGCCGTCCCAGAACTTCTACTACGGCCTGGAAATGAACGCCCGCGCCACGCTCTACGACTACTTCTACGCCCACCCCCACCTGCTGCTGAAGCGCGTTAACTTCACCGGCGTCCAACTGGCCACGAACATCGACGGCACGCTCAACCAAACCGGCGACAAGGACCGCGGCTGGGTGCTCGAAGTGGCAATCCCCTGGAAGAACTTCGAAGAACTCGGCGCCACCGAAGCGCCAAAACCGGGCGCCATCTGGACCGCCAATCTCAACCGCTGGGACGGCGTCGAACCAGCCCGCCGCCTAAGCCTCTGGTCCGACCCGGCCATGAAAAACCCAACCCCCCACAACCCCGCCCGCTTCGGCCAACTCCATTTCGTCGACTAACCGCCAACCATTCTCACTGCTAACGAAACAAGTTCCGCCAACTCCATCCCCGCGGCGCTTCCGGCTTGCGGCTCAACTCCCACTCCGCAACAGCGGCTGCTCTTGGCCGCGGCACCAGCCCGCTAAACCCCCGTTGAATACACCAGAAATCGAAGTCTTCGCCAATCCGTGGGGCCTCGGCCCGTGGCCCCGGAATCGGATCGAGCAGGTCGCTCGGGATTCCCAGCGGGTCCGGCCTTGACGGAAACTCGCTCAATAACTTCCGGTATTTTGCCGGTTGCGCAAAGCGGCTGAAGTCCAGCGG
>CANIFK010000371.1 GCA_947466555.1 Acidobacteriota bacterium
AACCAATCCAAATAAGGCAGACAAGGCCCAACAACCCCCATCCATTCCCCCAACCGGTCCCACCCCAAATCCATCGACGTCGTCCAACCCGCCTCCCGCGCCTCCCGTAAATACGCCGCCGCATTCCGCCGCAACCCCGGCACCGCAAACGGATTCCCCACATGCAACCACCGCACGCCCTCCCCATACGCCGCCAACGACGTAATCCCGTCAAACGCCCCCGTCAACACGCCCGGCCGGTGCACCAGCGCCCGCGCCCCGTCCTCCCGGAACAGCCCCATCGTCACCGCCGTCCCCCCCGTCAGCCCCGGCAAATAAACCCCGTCAACACCCACCGACGCCAACCGCTCCTTGCACACCAAACCGTGCAAATCGTCCCCACAACCGGTCACCAGCCGCACCCGCGCCCCCAACCGCGCCGCCGCATACGCCGTCGTCCCGCCATTCCCGCCCAGCCCCGTCGCAAACTCCGGCGGCCACGTCGTCGTGTCCCAAGCCAGTTCCGCCACCGGCCCCGCAATCCAGTCGTAGACAAGATTGCCCACCACCAGCAACATAGGACCTACAGCGAGCCCCCGGCCAGTTTCTTCAGCAAATCCGGGTGCAACGGCCACCGGCCGTTCACTTCATTTCTCGTCACCGCAAACTGTCCGTTCAATAGCAGCCCGCTCAAATCGTCCGGTCGCGTCGCTTGCCCCATCCGCTCAAAGTACCCTTTGAACTCCTTCGTAACACCTTCCAACTGCGACTTCACGTTCTCCGCCGCCGCCGGGCTCTTGCTGAACGCCTGCATCGACAGTTCCAAACCATTCGCTCCCGGCACCACCGAAAACGTAGTTCGCTCCGTTTCCGAAAGCACTTTCCCAAACAGCCGCCCGCCCGAAGGCAACGCCGGATCCCCCGCCAGCACACTGCCGTTGAACGACACCCACGCCGGCCCTTCCGGCACGCCCCCCGTCCAATCGGTCTTGCGCTTTTGCACCAACCGGTAGACCGTCATCTGCCCCTTCGAAGTCGCCAGCGCCAGCAGGTTTGAGGAGACCGGAAAATACGAAACCCGCCGCCCCGGCGTCGCCCCAGCCACTTCGCAGTAGCCGTTCTTGCAAGCCCCGCCGCGCGCCAGCGCGAAGTTCCGGACTTTCTCCATATCGAACCGGCCGCGGATAAACAGGTACCAGTCGTCCCCGGTCTTCGTCGCCGTCACCGCGTCCAGGTCACGTGTCCAGTCGAACCCGCTCTCCCGCACAAACCGCCGGTAATCAGCCTCTTCGGCTACCGTCGAACCCTCCAGCAGGCTCCCCATCCCCGACGCCCGGATCGCCTTCAAATCCACATGCAACGTCAACGCGTTCGTATCCGGCATTCGCCGAAGCAGATCCGCCACCGACGGATCCGCTCCCAGACGGTAAATCACCAGAACGCCATAGATCGCCGCCGCGCCGGCCGCAGCCAGCAACACCAGCATCCATGAATTGAGTCGCTTGCCCAACGGACGTTCTGCCCTTAGCGGTTACGCCAGGACAGCCTCTTCCATCCGCGCCGCTTTCCACAGCGCGATGTACGGAGCCAGATCCTTCATCATCTTGCGGAACTGCTCCAGCGTCAGCGATTGCGCGCCGTCGCTCCATGCCTTCTCAGGGCACGGATGCGTTTCGACGATCATGCCATCGGCGCCAATCGCCACACCCGCGCGCGCCAACGGAGGCACCAGGCTACGCTTGCCCACCGCGTGGCTCGGGTCCAGAATCACCGGCAGGTGCGTCAGGTTGTTCAGCACCGGCACGGCGCTAATGTCGCACGTGTTCCGCGTCTCGGTCTCAAACGTCCGGATCCCGCGTTCGCACAGCATCACGTTCGGGTTACCGTGGGCCACGATGTACTCAGCCGACATCAGCAACTCTTTAATCGTGGCGCTCAAACCGCGCTTCAACATAATCGGCCGGCCGCATTCGCCCAGCCGCTTCAGCAGCGCGAAGTTCTGCATGTTCCGCGCGCCCACCTGCATGATGTCGGTGTACTCAGCCACCAAATCCACATCGCGCTCGGCCATGATCTCGGTCACAATCGCCAGGCCCGTCGCCTCGCGCGCCTTCGCCAGCAGTTTCAACCCTTCGCCTTCCAAACCCTGGAAGTCGTAGGGCGACGTGCGCGGCTTGAACGCCCCGCCACGCAGCACCTTGCCGCCGTTGGCCAGAACCGCCTCGGCCGATTCCATGATCTGCTTCTCGCTCTCCACAGAGCAAGGGCCGGCCATCATCACGAATTCATCGCCGCCGATTTCAATCGGGCCGGTCTTCGTCCGCAACGTGATAATCGTGCGCTGCTTCTTGAACTCTTTGCTGACGAACTTATAGGGCGCCGAAATCCGCATGGCCTTCTCAACCTGCGGCATCGCTTCCAAGCTCTCCAGGCACGCCGTCACATCGCCAACGCCGACGACGCCGATGACAACCCGCTCTTCCCCTTCGATGGCGTGGATCTTGTAGCCAAAATCCCGGATCCGTTCGCAGACCGCATCGACATCTTGTTTACTGGTGTGCAGTTTCATGGAAATAATCATGTCCGTATCGCCTCGCCGAAAATCGAAAGAGCGCGCCTCCTAAAAACACAGAAACCCACTCTTCCGAGTGGGCTTAGCTTGGTTATCTCGTTGATATGACCGTTACCTAATCCCACTCACGCTTGTGCGCCGCAGCGCCAAAAGCGATAAGCAAAAGTGTGGGACAGGTACGGCATGAAATTGTAGTGTAGCCGGGGGCGCTGGTGGAAAGCAAGCCCTGGAAGTAAAAATGTTGCGTTAAAACACCCATTCCGCGTGACTACCCAAAAACCGCGCCATTCCAGCCATTCCAGCCAACAACCACCTCCTCCAGGTGTATACCACCTCCCGGATTCCCCCGGGTACCGGGTAACCGGGGATGTCCGTAATTTCAGACTTCCCCGAGCCAACCCCGCCCCGCCCCCCAGCAACACCGACTTCGACGAATTCGCCGGCGCCTGGACCACCGCCGAAGCCGCCGAGTTCGACGCAGCCCTCGAACAAATGCGACGCATCGATTCGGCCGACTGGACGCCGTGAAACCAATCCGCGACACAGCCGAACGCTATGCCAAAACTGACGTCTGGATCGCCATTCTAGCCCTGAAACACAGCGTCGTGCCGATCACCCGCGACGCCCCCATCCGCCCCTAACCCTTCTTAGCAAACAGCGCCTCCATCGCCTTCCCCTTCCCATCCCGCGTCGCATACACCGGCCGCTGTTCAATCTCATACGCCGTGTCCGGCGCAATCCCCATCGCCGTATACAACGTCGCGTGCAGATCCTCAATCGTCACCGGATTCTCCAGAATCCGGCACGGCCGCTCCTCCGCCGTCTTGCCATACACAAGCCCCTTCTGGAACCCGCCCCCAAACACCGCCACGCTCACCGCTTCCGTAAAGTGCCGGTGCATCCCATAATGCTTCGGCTCGGTCATCACATCGGGCTGCTTCACCTGGTCCTTCACCGTCTGATCCGGCTTGCCCTCCGTCATCATGTCGCGCCCAAACTCGGTCGCAATCACGACTAACGTCCGGTCCAACAACCCACGCTCTTCCAAATCCCGGATCAACTGCGCAATCGGCCCGTCAATCGTCGCCTTCATATCCTCGGCGCGCTTGTGCCCGTTCTCATGCGAGTCCCAGAACCGAAACGGAATATACTCCGTCGTAACTTCCACGAACCGCGTCCCAGCCTCAATCGCCCGCCGCGCCAACAAACAACCCAACCCGAACCGTGAGTTATTGTACTTCGCATAACTCTTCTCCGGCTCCAAAGACAAATCAAACGCCTTCGCCGCCGGAGAAGTCAATAACCGGTGCGCATTCTCCAAGGACCGCAAGTAACTTTCTTTCTGAAAATCACTGCCCGTCTTCGCCAACGGCGACGCCTCCAGCATCTTCTTATGCAGCGCCCGACGGTTCTCAAACCGCGCCCGCCCCACATACTCCGAAGGCCTGGTCACCGAGACCGCATCCCGCGGATCCATAATCTGAAACGGCCCATACTCCGACCCCAAAAACCCCGCCGTATGGAACGCCTTCAGCGCATCGGACTCCGCCCCGATCTCCATATTCTGTCCAATATCCAGAAACGCCGGAATGTCCGGATTCCGCGAACCCAGCGTCCGCGCCATGAACGACCCAATATGCGGAACGGCCACCGACTGCGGCGGCGCATATCCCGTATGCCAATGAAACTGGTGCCGCGAATGCAGAATGAAGCCCAGATCGCCCACCCGATGCGTCCGGATCAACGTGCCCCGATCGAGCACACTCCCGATCTGCTCCAACCCCTTCGACAACCGCACGCCATCCACCGTCGTCGGAATCGACGGGAACGTCGACAACACTTTCTCCGACGCCAACCCCGTCTCGTACGGCGTGTACCGCTTCGGGTCAAACGTCTCCGTCTGCGCCATCCCACCCGCCATCCACAGCAGGATCATCGAATCGGCGCGCGGCGTAATCTTCGCCCCCGCGTGCAACCGCGGAGCCGCCCCCATCATCGCCGCCAACAAGGCCTCTCGCCGCGTCATCTCAATCGACATACTGAAACTCCGGATGTAACAACAACGTCCACAACAAATCTTCCAACTCCACGCCCGCCGCTAACTTCTTTTCAGGGGCCGAAGGACCACGTCCCAATAACTGCCAGAACAATCGATCGGTCAACTTACTCCGGTCTTTCTCCACCGCCGGCGCCGCCACCGGCAACGGATCCACCACCCGCGCAAGCAGGTTCCGGTCCGGGACCTTCGGAAACAAATAGAACCGCACAGCGCTATTCACGTCCGAAGTCTTCCCCACATCATCCACCACCAACTTACCCGTCAACCGCCGTGCCCCCATCGGGACCGTCAACAACACCGCCTTCCCAAACGCCGTGACAACAACCTCGTCAAACTTGGCCTTATCCACCTCAACCGTCCGCGAATCAAAACCCGCCGCCGGCCGCGCTGCCACCCCATCGAACGCCAATCCCTGCCATCCCGCCAAAGTCTTTTCAGCGTCGTAAGACCCGGCGTCCTCCACCAACAGCCAAAGCTCCTTGAGCCCCGTCACATCCACATCAAGCGCCACCGCGCCCTTCCTAACAACCTTCGAATCAAACACCGCCGCCGGAGCCTCCGGCAACGTCCCCGTCAACCGCTGCGCCCCGCGCCGCAACGCCAGCGCCAGCGTCGTCCCGTTCACCAGTTCCAACGCCTGCAACGTGCTCGCCTCCGCCGGCCGGGTCGTGTAAACCTGGTCCCGGATCGGCCGCCCCATCGCCCGGCTCAGCGCCGTCGATTTGAACTCCCACTCCCGCGCCATCCGCGCCCCGCGCTCGCCCGGCAACGCCCGCCATTCCCCGGTAATCGCCGACAGCGAATCCACAAACTGCTCCGCCGTCAACCGCCGCGGCAAAGGCCCATGGAACTTCGAATCGGTCGATTGCAACGCCGGCTGCTGCCACGCCCGCGAAGTCATAATCAACCGCAACAACCGGTTCACGTCATACCCGTTCGAAGCAAAATCCGCCGCCAGCCAGTCCAGCAGATCCGCGTTCGACGGCTCAATGTCCATGTCATCCACAGGCTCCACAATCGCCCGCCCAAACAACCGGCCCCAAATGCGGTTCACAAAGGTGCGCGCCAGCCGCCCATTCCCCGGCGCCGTAAACAACAACGAAGCCGCCGCCCGCCGCTGGTCCAGCGTCCCGTCCTGCGGAATCGAGCCTAACGAGGGAAACAGAAACTGCGGTCCCTGCATCTTCCCCGTCTTCACATCGCACCGAACCAATTCCAGCTGCGGCTTCTCCGAATAGATCGCCGCCATCCCATAGCTCTCCTTCAACTTGTACTTGTTCACAAAGGAGT
>CANIFK010000372.1 GCA_947466555.1 Acidobacteriota bacterium
ATCGATAACGTCTCCAACCGCTTCGGCTATCTCCCCGAAGCCCTCGAACACACCAACCACCGCATCGCCGCCGCCGAAGTGCGCATCGAACCGCTGAAAGATCGCGCCACCGAACTCGCCGACATCGCCAAACACTGGCACGAATGGCGCAAGGAATGGGAACGCAAACTGGGCATCAACGAAACCCAGTTCCTCCGCAGCGTCGCCGACCTCCAAAGCGGCTTCAGCCACCGCACATCGCAAATGGAAGGCACCTACCGCGAGATCGACCAAGCCCAACACCGCGATTTCGAAGGCGCCCTCAACCGCGCCAACGACGATATCCAAAAACGCCTCTGGGCCGATCTCGACCGCATCCGGACGGAATACGAAACCATCATCCATTCCGAACTCCGCTCGGTCCGCCAGAAGGCCTTCGCCGCCGCCACCCTCCCCCCCGTCCCCGCCCCGCAAGAAGCGAATCAACACCCCTACGACTTCCTCCGCTTCGCCGAACGCTACCGCGGCCCGGAACTCTACGTCCGCCAGAACTTCGAAAACTACCTCGACTACTTCACCGGCAAAACCCGCGTCATCGACCTCGGCTGCGGCCGCGGCGAGATGCTGGAGTTGCTGAAGGAAAAAGGCATCCCCGTCCTCGGCATCGACGGGGACCAGGAGTCGGTCGCCATCTGCCAATCGAAGGGGCTCAACGCCCGCGTGGCCGATCTCTTCCAATGGCTCGAAAACGAACCCGACGAAGCCCATGAAGTGCTCTTCTGCAGCCAGGTCATCGAGCATTTACCCCCTCTAGAGCTACCAAAATTCGTCAAAAACTGCGCGAAAAAGCTGCAAAAAGGCGGCGTTTTGATCCTCGAAACGCCCAATCCGGAGTGCCTGGCCATCTTTGCGACGCACTTTTACCTCGATCCGACACACCACCGCCCCGTGCCCCCCATCCTCGCCGCCTTCCACATGGAGGAGGCCGGTTTGGGCCGAATTGAGGTCAAACGGCTAGCCCCCGCCATCGATTCCATGCCCAGCCTGGCATCGCTCCCGGCCGACTTCCGCGAAGCCTTCTTCGGCTGCCTGGACTACGCCATCATCGGCCAAAAGCTCTAACGTCGCCACAACCGGTACCACTTCCGGCGGGGCTGGGTAACCCAAATGCCCGTGTCAATTTTCCCGATCGTGAGCTTGACGTCCACGCGCGCCTCAGCCGCGCCAACGGTGGCTTTGCCCCGCCAAAGGACGAAACCAGGACGGCTCACCCGGACCTGGCAATCCCCCAGCGGCAGATCCGCAAATACGACCACGCCGGCCTCGTCGGCTTTCGCCATCCGCTCCGTCCCGTTCGCGCAAACCAGCGCCACCTCCGCCTGCCCCACCGTCGCGCCCGTTGGGTCCACGGCAGCCACGCGCAAACGCCCTGTCTGCGCCAATAGCGGCGAAATCGTCGTCAACAGGGCTCCCGCCACCAACGCCCGCCGGCTGCGCGGCGCCTCGGCTCCCTCTCCCTCGGAATACGCGCACACCCGCCCCTCCGCCAGCATCGCCGCCCACTCCCGGTCCGAGTACGCCGCCACGGCGTGAACATACCGCCCGCAACCGTCGCAGAACCGCCGCTTCGTGTCGCCGTCCATCTCCTCCCACCCCCGCGGACACGGATTCGGAATCATACCCCTACTTTCTCGTGCAGGAGCTCAGCCAGTTCCAAAACCGCCGTCCGGCCGACTCCTTCACGTCCACTTTCACATCCTGCCCGCGCAGCACCATCTTCACGTCCAACCGCACTTCCCCGCCCGCGTTCAGGTCCCTCTTCGTCCGCCACGCCACAAACCCCTCCCGCTCCACGCTCACCTTCACTTCACCCGCTTCCAACTGATCCAGAACCAAGCTCCCCTCCCCATCCGTCCGCCCGTGCACCGATTGCCCAAATTCCCCCAAAACCAAAACTTCCGCCCCCGCCACGGCGCCTCCACTGGCGTCCAGCACAGTCAAACGCACCCGCCCCGGGGCGCCACCGCGTTGTTTCGGCCCTACATATATAAATTCCCCGACACTCCCCAGCTGCAGAACCGCCTCCACCTTCACCGCAGCCCCGTTCGAAATCGTATAAAAACCCCGCCAAGGCTGGAACCCCGCCATCTCCACCCGCACCTCCTGCCGCCCCACCGGAAGCCCAATAAAACTGGCGATACCGGACTTATCCGTCTTCGCCTTCCGGTCTCCCACCATCACCAACGAATCGGCCACAACCCCGCCCGCCGCGTCCTTCACGGCAATCACAAACTGCCCCTCTTGCGCCAGCAACGGCGCAATCGTCGTCAGCAGCGCCCCCGCCAAAACCGCCCGCCGCCCCTGCCGAGGCGCCTCCGTCGTACCGCCAATATATCCGCAAATCGGCCCGAGCTGAGCCAACTCCGCCTCCGAATACAGCTCCACCGCATGCACAAACTTCCCGCAATCCCCGCAAAACCGCCGCCGTTCATCCCCCGCCATATCGGCAAACCGCTTCGAACACGGATTCGGAATCGTCCCACGCATGCCCAAATTATAGCTGTGCCGGAACGACAAAATGCGCAGGACCCTTAGCAATTCGGATACCTGCATAATGTACACTTACCACTTCCCACTTATAACTTTCGCCACGTATGAGCCGCCAGAACTATGCCGACCTCGAAATCCGTATCTTGCAAAAGGATGCCCGCGGATATCCGGTCGAAATCACGTTCAATGGCGATCAGGAATTTCCTCGCGCCCACCTCGCCGGGGAACTTCCTACAGTCGATATCGATAACCCCGCTATCTCCGGCGAAGAACTCTTTGCCTGGCTCTTCGCCGACCCGCTCCTAGCCACCGCCTGGGCCGAAGCCCGCGGCCGGCAGGGCCAGCGTCGTATCCGCCTCCGCATCGACGACACCGCCCCGGAACTCCACCCACTCCCCTGGGAGGCACTGCGCGCGCCCGTCACAAGTTACATCGCCGCCTCCGACGCCACTCCCTTCTCCCGCTACATCGCGGGCCCATGGATGCCTGGCAGTCCAGTTCACAAACGCCCAATCCGAATTCTCGTCGCCATTTCCAATCCAACAGATCTCGTCGACAACGGATTCACCACGGTCGAATCCCAACGGGAAATTGAAAATTTGCAAAAGGCGCTCGAAGGCATCCCCGAGGTCGAGTCCGTTTTACTGCCCGGCCCTTGCACCCTCTCCGCCATTGAAACCGCGCTCCGCGATGGCTTCCACATCCTCCACTTCATCGGCCACGGCTTCGTAGGCATGGAGAGCAACCGAACCTATCTCGCCTTGGCGGACAAAGAAAATTACTACACCGCCACCCCCGACAACGAAATCGCAGCCATGCTCTCACGCCACCTGGCGAACACTGGCGCCAACGAGGGCGACAAGCTCCGCCTGGTGTTCTTGTCCAGCTGCTATTCCGCCACGCGCGGTGCCGTCGACGCATTCCAGGGACTGGCGCCCAAACTCGTCATGGCCGGCGTGCCCGCCGTCATCGCCATGCAGGACAAGGTCCTCGTCGATACCGCCCGGCATTTTTCGCAATCCTTCTACCGGGAGCTGATGAATCATGGCCAGGTTGACCGCGCCGCCAACGCCGCTCGTGCGTCACTTCTAACCGGTCAGCTTGCGGGCGCCGCCATCCCCGCTCTCTTCCTCCGCCTTCGCGACGGCCAGCTGTTTGGCAATCGTGGCATCATCCTCGGCGCCCGCGGCGAAAGCTTCTGGGAGACGCTTCTGGAAAACATCGCCGACAAGGAATGCACTCCATTCATCGGTCCCGGCGTCAGCGCCGGATGGCTTCCCGATAACGCCGAGCTCTCCTCCCAACTCGCGGAAAAGTTCGGCTACCCCTTCGCCGATGCCGTCAACCTCCCCCGTGTCAGCCAGTTCATCGGCACCATCGACAACCGCCGCCTGCGCAAACAGGTTCTCTCCATACTCACCGACCGGTTTCGAAAGGTCATGGGCATCCGCCCCGCTCCCGGCGCCCAGCAGCCCGACCTCTCCGCCGTCATCGAATCAACCAACTGGGCCGAGACCAGCCGCTCCATGTCCGAAACGGAGCCCCACCACCTTCTCGCCGAACTCGAACTCCCGCTCTATCTCACAACCAACCTCGATAACTTCATGACGCTCGCGCTCCGCGCCAGAGCCGGTAATGCCGGCCGTGCCCGCCGCGAATTCATCAACTGGCGCAACACAAAAACCCGGCGCGCCGACCTCGACCCACAGCCCGAGGCCGATGACCCCGTAGTCCTCCACCTCTTCGGCATCGACACCGATCTCAATTCCCTCGTCGTAACCGAAGACGACCACCTCGACTACCTTGCCCAACTTTCCCGCGATCACGAGCAATTCCTCCCGAACTCCGTCAACACACGCCTGGCCACCACCACGCTGCTTTTCCTCGGATATCGCCTCGGCGACCTAGACCTGAAGATCCTCATGCGCGGCCTCCTCAACAATCTCGCCCTCGACCGTTGGGATATGTTGAACGTCGCCGTCCAGCTCGAATCCTCCGAGCACGATCCGGCCCGGGAGAAGGAGATCCTCGACTACTTCCAGAAGTACTTCGCCAACTCCAAGATCGACATCTACTGGGGCGACAGCCGGCAGTTCATCGCCGAACTCTCCTCCCGCTGGAAGGAGTATCGCCTTGGCAGATAACCCCTTCGTCGGTCCCCAGGCATTTACCGAGGCCAACAGTGCCAACTTCCACGGCCGCTCGACGGAGTCCCGGGAACTGATCTCGCTCATCCTCGCCCGGCGCGCCGTGTTGCTGTACTCCCAATCCGGCGCCGGCAAAACATCCCTCCTCCAGGCCAGCGTCATCCCGGAACTCCGTCGCCGGAAGCGTGTCGAAACCCTGCCCGTCGCCCGCGTCACCGGCAGCGAAACGGCCGCCGGAAATATCTACATCGCCAACACCATCGCCGCACTCTTTCCGGGCCGTCCTGAACTCACAGGCGCCACACTCTCCGAAGCCATCGCCGCGACAGAATCCAAGGCGCCCCGCCTCCTAATCCTCGACCAGTTTGAGGAGATCTTTACCTTTCACCCCGAACGCACCAACGACCGCCGCGGCTTCTTCACCCAGCTCGGCGAATGCCTGGAGAGCTTCCCCCGACTCTGTCTTCTCATCTCCATGCGCGAGGACTACCTCGCCTTCCTTGACGACTACTCCGAACTCCTCCCGGACCGCCTCCGCAGCCGCTTGCGCCTGACCCGGCTCGGTGTCCAAAATGCACTCGAAGCGGTTTGCCGCCCGGCCAGCGCCGGCGGCCGCCCCTTCGCTCCAGGAGTCGCCGAAAATCTGGTGGACAACCTCCGCCGCCTGCAAGCACGCTCCGTTCTCGGCCTGGAAGTGGAACCCGTCCAACTCCAAATCGTTTGCCGCCAACTGTGGGAGCAGATGCCAGCCACAGCCACCTCCATCGAGGCAGGCGATGTCGAGAAGTTCGCCAACGTCGACAATGTCCTCATCCGCTTCTATCGCGACGCACTCGCCAAAGCCCGATCTCCCGTTGCTCGTGAGCGTACCCTGCGCCGTTGGTTCGGCGAAAGCCTGATCACCGCATCCCGCACCCGCGGATTGGTCTATGAAGGGGACACCATCCTGCCCGATGCAGCCATCAGGACGCTGTTGGACGTCTATCTCATTCGCCCGGTCCACAGGGGCGATGACGTCTGGTTCGAACTCTGCCACGACCGTCTCGTCGAACCGATTCTCGAAGACAATCGAGCATGGTTCGCCGACTACCCCAACCCCCTCGCTCGATCAATCAAGGACAAAACCGCGCTTCTCTCCGGCAGCGCCCTCGCCGATGCGGTACGGTATGACGCCGCCAACCCCGGCGAGCTCACCGCTGAGGAAGCAGATCTCCTGC
>CANIFK010000373.1 GCA_947466555.1 Acidobacteriota bacterium
CTCCTCCTGGGCCACCACCGAAGCCGACGTCGATGCCGCCCTCGCCAGCATCCTCCGAGCAATACAATAGCCCCGAGATAGGTGCCTGGCTCCGGGCAGCAGTCACCCGCAAAAACACAAAAACACCCGACCCGGTGCCTGGCACCCAGTCAACGACGATCTGCGAACGTCATGACGGGCAGAAACCACTTGCGGTTCTGCCCGTCAGTCAGGCAAGAATGAAACGGCAAGGGTGTCGCAAGCTATAGCCCCTTTTCCATTGGCGCGTACCTGCCCGTCACCCAGTCTGGCTCCGGTTCTGTCGATCATGACCTTGGTGGCTATCGTTTGGAAACAAGCGATTTGACCCCGTTGGAGAGAGTAAATTCCTAGCATCGCAGCCGGGCGATACCCTTGCACCAAGGCTATCCCAAGGAGCGGTCGACAATGACGAAGCAGCAAACGCCTGCCTCGCCGGCAGTGCGGTCTGGAACACGAAAAGAACGCAAACTACTGGCTCGACAAATCTGGTCCGAAAAGCCAGGACTGGAAGTCGTGCACAAGGATGCGTCCGGCATCGACATCGGAGGCAAGGAACACTACGTGGCGGTCCCACCCAATCGCGATCCGCAGCCGGTGCGCTGTTTTGGCTGCTTTACCGCCGATCTCCACCGATTGGCCGATTGGCTCATTCAGTGCGGCATCAAAACAGTGGTTCTACAGTCCACGGGCGTGTACTGGATCCCGGTCTACGATGTTTTGGAACAAAGGGGATTGGAGGTCTGGCTGGTCAATGCCCGCGAAACAAAGAACCTGCCGGGCCGCAAAAGTGATGTCCAGGAGAGCCAGTGGCTGTTGAAGCTACACACCTATGGTCTTCTCCGGCGGAGCTTTCGACCGACCCCGGAGATTCGGGCCATCCGCACGGCCTGGCGCGAACGGGCCGAGTATGTGCAGCAGGCCGGCATGTGTATCCAGCGCATGCAAAAAGCACTGACGGAAATGAACATCCAATTGAACACGGTGCTGAGCGATTTGAATGGCGTTACGGGAATGAAGATCCTGCGGGCCATCGCCGCCGGTGAACGGGACGGCAATAAGCTGGCCGAGTTTCGGGATAAGGCGGTGAAGGCAAGCAAAGAGACCATCGCCAAGAGCCTGGAAGGGACGTGGCTGCCCGAGCAATTGGCGATTCTGAAGCGGCAATTGGCGGACTTTGACCATGTACACGCGCAGATGGCCCAATGTGACCGCGACCTGGAGGCGATGTTGAAACAGATGCCATCGGCCGACCGGGTTCCGAAAGCCGTGCCACCGGCGACAGCCCTGCCGGGGAGGACGAAAAAGCGGAAGGGAACGCGGAAGCAGCCATCGGCGAATCATCCGAATTTCAATCTGGAGAAGGAACTCGCGCGGATGACTGGAGTGAATCTAACCCGCATCGACGGGGTGTATACGATGACGATTCAGACGGTGATCAGCGAAGCGGGACTGGACATGAGCAAGTGGGAAACGGAACACCACTTTGTTTCCTGGATTGGGTTGGCGCCACGCAATGAGATCAGCGGCGGGAAGGTATTGAAAAAGAAGACGCGGAAGGTGAAGTCGCGGTTGGCGACCGCGTTGCGAATGGCGGCGTCGACGTTATTGAAAAGCGACAGTTACCTGGGCGCGCAGTATCGCCGGTTGCGCGGACGGTTGGGACCGCCAAAGGCGATCACGGCCATGGCGGCTAAACTCGCGCGACTCATCTACCGCATGCTCAAATACGGCGAGGAATTTGTCGACAAGGGCGTGGAACACTACGAACAAGCTCATTGCCAGCGCAAGCTTAAAGCCCTTGCCAAGCAGGCCGCTCAACAGGGGTTTCAACTTGTACCGGCATAGCGCCTTCAACCTGGATATCTCCAGAGCCACACCCCGCCTATTCACTGGGTTCGGAGTGTGGTTTCTGGAGAGGAATTCCCCGACCCCTCTGTAATCCCAAATTAACCCCCACCTGTTACCCTAAAACCAAATGTCTCGAACAATTCGATACGCAATGCTTCTCGCGTCCGCGTGCCTCAGCACCTACGCGCAATCGACGTTCGGTGTCGTCCTCGGCGAAGTCAAGGACAGCTCCGGTGCCGTCATTCGCAACGCCAAAGTACGCCTCACCAACACCGCTGAAAACATCTCCCGTGACGGCGCCTCCGACGCCAACGGCAACTATGAATTCCAGAACGTGAAAGCCGGCATCTACCAAGTGGCCGTGTCCGCCCCTGGCTTCCGTTCCTACAACGCCAACGGCCTCACCCTCGTCGCCCGCCAATCGCTCCGCGTCGATGCCGCGCTTCAGGTCGGCGACACCGCCACCGTCGTCGAAGTCACCACCACCGCCGGCGTCATCGCCACCGATAACCCGGCCATCTCCTCCACCCTCACCCCGGAAAAGGTCCTGAACCTTCCCTCCAACGTCCGTGGCTCCGGCTCCACCAGCCCCTACGCCATGCTGCAAGCTCTCCCCGGTGTCCAGGCCGATAACGGCCTCGGCCTCTCCATCCAGGGCGGCCTCCCCGCTCAATCGGAGTCCACCGTCGACGGCATTGCCATCACCCAGCTCACCGGCAACGGTGTCAACACCAACCAGTTCCTCTCCGTCGAATCCATCGGCGAAATCCGCGTCCAGGGCGTCGGTAACACCGCCGAATTCGGCCAGCCCGGTGACATCACCGTCACCTCCAAGTCCGGCACCAACGAGTATCACGGCGCCCTCTTCTGGTATCACCAGAACCGCGCCCTCGACGCTCGCAGCTTCGGCCAGTCCGTCCTCCCCGCCAAAATCGGCAACACCTTCGGTGGCACCGTCGGCGGCCCCATCGTTCTCCCCAAACTCTACAACGGCAAGAACAAGACGTTCTTCTACTTCACCTGGGAATCCATGCGCTACCCGCGCCAAAGCACGGTCCAGAACACCGTCCCCACCTCGTTCGTGAAGAACGGTGACTTCAGCCGCGAAGGCGTCGCCGTCCAGGACCCCTTCACCAACGTTCCCTTCCCCGGCGCCATCATCCCGGCCAGCCGCGTCAACCCCGTCGCGAAGGCCATCATCCCCTTCTATCCCGACATCAACTTCGGCTCCACCGATCGCCGTTCCAACTCGAACTTCCGCAAGAATGTCGACACCACGATCCGCTCCAACCAGTACGACGTCCGCGTCGACCACAACTTCAACTCGAAGCACTCCATGTACGCCCGCTTCAATACGAAGGACAACCCCTCCACCGGCGCCAATAACCTCACGCTCCCCAGCGATACCGCCAGCGCCAAGTACTACCAGGGTTCCGCCTCCTGGACCTGGACCATCAAGCCCACCCTCCTGAATGAATTCCGCTTCGGCGCCGTTCAGTCGGAAAACGCGACGATCTTCAACTTCGATGGACGCAGCTTCACCAACGGCCTCAACCTGAAGGACATCCAGAAGGACATCTTCTTCAACGGCCTGCCCAACTTCTCCATCACCAACTACACCTCCTTCAACAAAGGCCGCCCCGGTTTCAGCGTCTCCTCCAACCGTCAGTTCATCAACAACCTGACCTGGATCAAAGGCCGCCACACCATCAAGACCGGCGTCGACATCCGTCGGCTGATCGGCCAGTCCGCCCTCGGCTTCACCGGTGGCGACAACTACGGCGACTTCTCCTTCTCCGGCAACTTCGCCCGCGAACCCTTCGCCGACTTCCTCCTCGGAACCCCGGTCTCCAGCGCCATCGCCGTTGTCACCCGCGATAACGACGGCCGCGCCAAGCACTACAAGACCTTCGTCCAGGACACCATGCGCATCTCCAAGAAGCTCACCATGGACATCGGCGTTCGCTACGAACTCCACCCCGGTTATGCCGACGCCGGCTTCAACATCGGCAACTTCGATCGCACCGTTGCCCGCACCGGCAAAGTCGTCATCATGAGCGATCCGCAGGCTAAGCAGTTCCTCGCCCCCGGCGCCCTGCTCTCCATCAACGCCTGCCCCGGCGCCGCCATCAATGGTGTCGGTTGCACCCCCATCGTCACCGCCCAGGAAGCCGGCCTCCCGGAAGCCCTGCGCAACACCTACAAGGCGCAGTTCCTGCCCCGCTTGGGCTTCGCCTACCGCCTGAACGACAAGACCACCATCCGCACCAGCTACGGCATGTACAACATGATCCTGCTCGGCAGCGTCTTCTTCTCGCTCACCGGCACCGTGCAGTCCGACGTGCGTAACTTCAACAACGTCGGCACCGACGGCAAGCCCATCTTCAGCCTCCCCGATACCCGCACCCCTGGTAGCGGCGTCCGCGGCGGCTCGCTCGGTACCTTCGAGTTCCGCACCGCCAACCAGATCGATTTCAAACCGCCCGTCATGAATCAGTGGATGTTCTCCATCGATCGTGAATTGGCCAACAACATGGGCCTCCGTGTCTCCTACATCGGCAACAAGTCCACCAACCTCCCCTGGGCGCCCGACGTCAACCAGATGCAGCCGTCCACCAACTTCTACGCCAACCGCACCAGCCTCGATCGGCCCTTCCCCAACTTCGGCCTGATCTTCAGCCGTGACGCCGGCGCCAATGCCAACTACAACTCGCTGCAGACCGAATTGAACCGGCGCTTTGCCAACGGGATCAGCTTCACCACCGCCTACACGCTCGCCAAGAACCTCGCCGATAACGCCGGCCCGGCTCCCAGCGGCTTCGCCGGTGAAACCGGTGGCGGACGTCTCACCAACTCGCTCGACCGCCGTGCCGACCGTGGCAACGTCTACGCCACCCGCCGTCACCGCTTCGTCAGCACCATGGTCTACGAGCTTCCGTTCGGCAAGGGCCGTAAGTACATGTCCACCGCCAGCCGCGCCGCGGATCTGGTTCTCGGTGGCTGGCAGGTCTCCAGCATTCTCACCCTCCAGACCGGTCCGTTCCTGACGCCCACCTTCAACGGTGGCGATCCGTCCGGCACCAACGCCGCCAGCCGCGGCGCCTCCCGTCCGGACCGCCTGGCCAACGGCGACCTCGCCAATCCCACCCGGGACGGCTGGCTCGACCGCAACGCTTTCCTCTGCCCTGGCCGCGCTCCCGGCGCTCTGCAGTTCAACTGCGCCGTCGGCGTCCGCGCCGGTGTCGATCCCAATCCGATCGGCCGTTTCGGTAACTCGGGCGTCGGCATTCTGACGGGTCCGGGAACGTTCGGTCTGAACGCCTCGTTGAGCAAGAAGTTCGTGATCACCGAGCGAGTCCGTATGCGTGCGGAAGGCAGCTTCACCAACGCCCCCAACTGGACCAACCTCGGCGACCCGGTCATGGACATCGCCAACAACAACTTCGGGCGCATCACCGGCTCCCGCGGCGTCGACTTCGGCGGCGGCCGCACCGGCCAGGTCTCCCTCCGCCTGGAGTTCTAAATAATTGGTGCCAGGCACCAATTTAACGTTCGCAATACAAAAACGCCCGCCGGCCCCAAACCGGCGGGCGTTCCCCATAAAACCGTGTCACACACAATTTCCAGCGAGGGCTTTTCTAACAACTCCCCCACCGCACCGCTCCACCCCAAAGCGACCACCCGGTTTGCCCTCAAGCGCTTAACGTTTGCAACACACTCCCCGCCCCCAAAAAAAACCGTGTCACACACGGTTTCCGGCGCCAAGTAATTGGTGCCAGGCACCAATTTAACGTCCGCAATACGTCAGTCACCAGCTTCTTCGCTTTGTAAGACGCCGCCTAATTCTTCCTACCCGCCTGGATCGCCACAATCCTCGAAGTCTGCACCCGCCGCTCCCCCTTCGAAAAGCTCAGCCGCATCCCCGGCGCCACGTACCCCTCCCGCACCACCCCGGTCACATGAACACTCCCCAACCCCGCCGTCAGCATCGGTTCCGGGCAATAATCGGGGTGCCCCCAG
>CANIFK010000374.1 GCA_947466555.1 Acidobacteriota bacterium
CATTCTTTGGAGACCCTCCGGCGCATCCCTTTTCTCAATCCGAGGGCCGGTACAAACCAAAATGCCAGCTACTCTCCCGACAGCAAACAGATTGCGTTTTCCTCATCTGCAAGCGGTTTTTCGCAGATTTACATGGCTAACGCCGACGGTTCCGGTATCCGCCGCCTCACGAATACCCGGGCCGTCGAAGTGGAGCCTAAGATCAATCCGAAGACCGGCAACGACATAGTTTTTGTGTCGGGGAGGGGCGGCGGGTCGCCGCAAGTGTATAGAATGAATAGTGACGGTGCGGATGTTCAGCGCCTGACAACCGGAGAAGGGCAAGCAACGAATCCGTCCTGGAATCCGCAGGGTACCCATATTGCCTTTGCGTGGACGAGAGGATATGATCCCGGTAACTTCAACATTTTTGTGATGGACGTGAACACACGCGAGTACGTACAGCTCACTAGCGGCGCGGGCCGGAACGAGAACCCTACGTGGGCCCCGGACGGCAAGCATATTGTGTTCTCATCCGACCGCGGCGGGCGTAGCCAAATCTGGTCAATGCTCGCTGATGGCTCCCAACTTCGACAACTGACTTCAGCCGGGATTAACGAAAAACCGGCCTGGTCCAAGTAACATCCGGCGCTCCGCGCCAAGCACTAATCAGTAATACGACCGAAGCAAAATATTCCAGGAGGCAGATACCAGGATGACTACCAATAAAGCCAGTGCACTAGCGTTGGCGCTCTGTCTGAGCTTTTTCGCGGCAGGGTGTAAGAAGAAGGTTCCCGCACCCGCGCCCCCGCCCGCTGCGAAGACAGAGGCGCCCGCCCCGAAGGTTGTAGCGAAGCCGATCGTGAAATTCTTCACGGCCGAACCCGCCACTATTGAACGCGGCCAAGCTTCGTCGCTCAAGTGGGAAGTGACCGGCGCGGAGACCGCCAGCATCAACCAGGGCCTCGGTGTGATCGGAACGTCGCCTTCCGGTGGGACCATCTCTGGTAACCGTTCGGTGTTCCCGAGCAACACCACCACCTACACGCTGACCGCCACCAACGCCGGCGGCTCGGTGAGCGAGACGGTGACTGTGAATGTGACCGCTCCGGCGCCCGCTGCCGTGAAGGACACGCCCGCTCCGAAGGCCACTTTTGGCGAAGCGATTGCTCGCGAAATCCAGGATGTCTACTTCGACTTCGATAAGTCCGACATCCGCGAAGACGCCCGCAACGTGCTGACCCAGAACGCCGACAAACTGAAGACCATCTTCCGCGATTACTCGACCGGCACCGTCACCATCGAAGGCCATGCCGACGAACGTGGCTCCGCCGAATACAACCTCGGCCTCGGTGACCGCCGCGCCATCGCCGCCAAGGACTTCCTGGTCCAGCTCGGTGTCCCGGCTGACCGTCTCCGCACCCTCTCCTACGGTAAGGAACGGCCGCAGTGCACCGACAACAACGAAGCTTGCTGGCAGAAGAACCGCCGCGACCACTTCACCGGGCAGTAATGCTCGCTAACCAATAACCAGCCACGGGGACGAAGTTCGCTTCGTCCCCGTTCTGTTAGAAGTCCAGATATGAAACAGCCCCTCTTTCTTCTCCCCGTCCTTTTTCTCTCCACCCTCCCCGTCTTCTCCCAGAAGGAAAAGATCGCCGAAATCCAGCGCGACATCCTGCTGATGCAGGATCAGATCCGCGCGCTCCAGCGCTCCCAGGATGAAAAAATGGCGGCCATGCAGGTGATGGTCCAGCAGATCCTCGATTCCGCCAACAAGGCCAATACCGCGGTCGCCGTGCTCGACGCTGCCATGCGCGACCGGATGAAGGAGCAGGAACGGCTGCTGGTCGCCCCGGTGGCCGGCCTCGGCGCGAAGGTAGACACGATGTCCAACGACTTCGGCGGCGTCCGCGAGTCGATCACCGATTTGTCGTCCCGCATGGGCAAACTGCAGAATCAGATCGCCGATATCAACACGGCCGTGAAGCTGATCGCCACGCCGGCGCTACCGCCGCCCAATCCGACGACCGCGCCCAATGCCGCCAACCCGAACGCGCCGCCCGCTGGCGTCTCCGCCGAGACTCTTTACAACGGTGCCATGCGCGACAAAACGGCCGGCAACTCCGACCTCGCCATCGAGCAGTTCCAGAACTATTTGAAGTGGTTCGGCAACACCGATCTGGCCCCCAACGCGCAATACTACATCGGCGAAATCAAGTACCTCCGCGGCGACCTCGACGGCGCTTTGATGGCCTTCGATACGCTGCTCGAAAAGTACCCCGACAACCCCAAGACCTCCGACGCGATGCTGCAAAAAGGGCGTGCCCTGGTAAAGGCCGGCTTCAAGGCCGAAGCCCGCCAGGAGTTCACCTCGCTGATCAAGAAGTTCCCCAATCACGACAACGCCGCCAAGGCCAAGACCGAGCTTGCCGCACTGAACGGCCCGGCCCGGCCCGGCGCGCGTCCCGCCACCAAGAAGCGCTAACCGTATGCGTCCGGCCCTGCTCCTGCTTTCGGCGGCCCTGTTCGCTGGCGACTATCCCCGTTCGCTCGAAGCCTTTCGCGGAAAGACCCCGAAGCTGGACGGCGTGATCAGCCCCGGCGAATACGCCGACGCCACCACGTTCGCGGGCGTGAAGGACGTCTGGGTTTCGACGTTTTCCAAGGTGACCGACGCAAAGGATCTGGCCGTCACCGGCTACGTGAAGCACGACGGCAAGCGGCTCTACTTCGCCTTCGACGTGACGGACGACGTACTGTACGGCATCGACATTCCGCGCTGGGTACCCGAGGAAAATCCAAAGACGCACGAACTGACGCGCGAAGGGTTTCCCTGGTTCGGCGACGAGATGGAATTGTTGATCAACGCGACCAACAAGTACGCGACGCCGGAAGAGAACGCCGCCGGCAATGGACAGAGCTGGCAGATGGTCTGCAACTTGACGAAGTCGCGCCTGGGCGGAATTGGCAAGGGTGGGTTGTTGGAGGGCGAGCCGCGCCGCGAGTTATCGGCGTGGAATACCTATCAGAAGTGGATCGTGGAACATGCCATGGACTGCGCCGCCAAGCCCAAGCCCGGCGGCAAGGGATATGTGATTGAGTGGGCCGTGAGCTTCGACCCGTGCCTGGAAGTAAGCCCCGGCGTCTTCTACTCGACCAAGCTGGGCGACCGCGCGATGGGCTTGAATATCGCCCTCGGCGACATCGACGAGAAGGAACGCGGTAACGGAAATTTCGGGCATTTCCATCACGAAGATTGGTTCGCCGGCACGCCGCAAGGCCGCACACGATTGAAGGAATGGGGAACACTGTGGATCCGGACTCGAGCATTCAGCAAGAAGAACGCGCCCCGCTAGTTAGCTATGCCGATGTGGCCGGGCGGCTGGAGTTGTTGCTCACCCATCCGGCGCTGAACGAGGAGCAGGTGAACGCCGGGTGCCACAAGGCAATTGAGATGGGGCTGGCGGCGGTGATCGTGCGTCCGTGCGATGTCGATATGGCGGCGCGCATTCTGGCCGATTCGCCGGTAGCGCTGGCGACCGTGGCGGGGTTTCCGCATGGCAGTTCGAACACCGCCACGAAGCTGTACGAGGGCCGCGATCTGATCCGCCGCGGGGCCACGGAACTGAATTTTGTTGTGAACTACAGCAAGATGATTTCCCGCCAGTTCAGCCACCAGGAGACGGAGTTGGAGCAAATCGCCGAAAGCTGCCAGGGGGCCGGCGTGACGCTCGCCGTGCTGTTTGAAAGCAGCTACTTTGGCGAGGATCACAAGGTGATTCTGACGAAGATGAGCAAGCGGGTACAGGCGGCGTTCATCTCCACCAACAACGTGGCCGACGTGGCGCTGTTGAAGCGGATTGGGCGGGACTTTATCCAACCCAAGCTGACGGGGGCGAATCTCGATCAGTTCAAGGCGGGCTACGCGGCCGGGGCGGAGCGGTTCACGTCGTCGTCGGCCATTCTCATTGCGGCGCAGTGGAAGACGGAGTTGGCAGCGGCGGCAGAAGCGACGCCGTAGCGGCCCAGAATGCGCCATTGGCCGGGCCTCACCGTCCCACCGGCGCCGTCCTGGAATCGGCCACTTCGCGAAATACCTTCCAGTCCCGCAATACCTGCCGCCCATAGTCCAAGGCGAACTCGACGAGCCTCTCCGCCGGCACGCGCCACTCCACCAGCACGTCGCCATTGGCGGCGCCCTTACGCCCGCTCGCCCGCAGTTGCCCCCACGCCGTCACCGCGCCCAACGTGGACGCATACTCACGGAACGCCGCATCGGTCGCCCCGGCGACGTCCACACGGTCCTCGCTCGGCAGCAACTCACGCAACACCCAACCCGTCCCGCCAAACACGACAGCCTGCAGGAACGCTGGCGGCATGGCCAATACCAGCCCCTGCGCGCCAACAATCCGTTCGGCATCGTTCTTCCACTTCGGCTGCACGGGAGGCACGCCATACCGCAGCGGCGCCGGGGTCTGCGCCTGCTTCATGTCCAGCAGAAACGGGTTTCGCTCCGGGTCCTCGGCCAGCGCCACAAACCGCGGCACGCCCAGGCTCCCGTTCCCGGCGATGCGCCGCGCGACATCGACACAGCGGAACTCGGTGTGCTTATCGAAAAACGCACGGACGGCGGCTTTGTCCTCGGCCGTCGCTGGCAGCGCCTTGCCGTTCTCCACGTTGATCCGGCGCTTACGCTTCTCCAGCACCGTGCGAGAGTTCAGGTACTTCACCGGCGTCCGCGATTCCAGGCCAACAAAGAGCTCGCGAATGATCCCCGTCGAGGTCTCCTCCTCCGTCCACCGCGGCTTCCCATTCCCCAGCGCCTCCGCATAGGCGGCCGTCACGCGCAGGCAAAGCGCGCGGGCGTCTTTGGCCTTGTACTCCCGCTCGTCGCACTCAATCGCCACGCTCACCAACAACCGCGCCAGGTCCCAGGTCGCCGGTCCCAGACAGCCTTCATCAAAGTCGTTGCAGTCGAAATAGGTCAGCCGGTTGTCGGCCCGGTAGGTCCCGAAATTCTCCAGATGCAGATCCCCACACAACCATGCCGCCGGAGCCCGCACCAGCGCCTTGTCCGCCGGCCAGTCTTCATAGAACAGATGCGCCGTTCCCCGGAAAAACGCCAAGGCATCGGCCGACATCTTTTTGTACTTCAGCGCCAGCCGCTCCGGATCCCGGCCCTTGTTGTAGGCTTCAACGCGATCCCAAATCATAGGCCACCTCCGTGAACAGTTCCCCACCCATCATCGTCTGTTTTTCGGCAACCAGCCGCCCGCCCATATGTTCATAAAACCCTCGCGCCGGGTTCACGCCCAACACCCAGACGATCACGCGTTCGGCCCCGTGCAACTCCGCCAGCACCGCCTCCACCAGCCCGCGCCCCAGCCCCCGCCCCTGCGCCTCCTCCAGCAAATACAACGAGTACAACTCCCCGTTCCCGCCAGAAGCAAACCCGCAGACCTCCCCATCCTCCCCACACGCAACGAAGATGCAGATCGCCGGATCGTCTTCTACCAACCGGTCCAGCCAAAAGGCATAGCGCACAGCCACAGTCCGCTCAGCAAGATAGGACGCCGGCAGCACCCCGGTATAGGTGGACTCCCAACTGGCCACATGCACCGCAGCCATCGCCGCCGCATCGGCCAACGCCGCTCGCCGTATCCGCGCCATCCCCCCATTCTAGCCGCGCAATCCGATACACTTGCCCCGATATGGAAATCTCCCGCCGCGCCCTGCTGATGGCCCTCGCCGCCAGCGACAACAAACCCATCGACACGCACATCCACCTCTTCGAACCCACCCGCTTCCCTTACCACCCGGCGGCCACCTACCAGCCGCCCGCCGAGACGCTCGCCCACTACGCCCCCTTCGCCGCCGCCACGCTCAGCCACTCCATCATCGTCCAC
>CANIFK010000375.1 GCA_947466555.1 Acidobacteriota bacterium
ACCACATTGCCACGGCGAGCGGAATCGCGAATACGCCGCATAACGCGGCAATCTGTCCGCGCATCGATCGTCTTGAAGTCCTGCTCTGGGTCGGCCCAAACACAATAAGTAAGTTATCGGCAGGGCAGAGGGGTTTTTGAGAAATACGGAACTACGGCAGCGCCGAATAAGTCATCTGCACGAACGCCTGCCGTTCGTCACTCCCACCTTCGCGGTGGATCATGAAGATCCCGATCAAGTCATTCTTCGGATCCAGAAAGCAGAACGTGCCGTACCGCCCCCCGTGGCCAAACGTCCCCGCCGGCATCGGCTGCCCACCGGCGTCTTCCTTCATCACAAACCACCCCAACCCCCAGCCCGCGCCCGGCGTGCCCGTCTTCAAATCGCCCGTCTGCGAAGTCCGCATCAGCTTCAATCCCGCCGGGCTCAGCAACCGGAAATTCCCGTGTTTGCCCTGGTTCAAGATCGTCTTATACAACACCAGCAAGTCCGACGCCGTCGAATACAATCCACCCTCCGGCAGCGAATACTTCGCCCCGTCGCGGAACTTCATCTTCCCCTCACCCAGCGGATCGGACGTGTATTTCAACGGCTTCCCATCACGCAGAATGTAGGCGGTCGGCATCCGGTGCCACTTATCTTTGGGCGGGAAGAAGTAGGTATCTTTCATCCCCAACGGCTCAAAAATCCGCTTGGCCATGTACACTTCCAGCGGCTGCCCGCTGATCACTTCCACAATCCGCGCCAGCGCCGCAATGCCCTCGTTCGAATACTGCCACTTCGTCCCCGGCTCAAATTCCAGCGCCTGCTGCGACAGTATCAACGTCACATCCGCCAGCGATTTATGCAGCGCCCCATGCAACTCCCCAATCCCCGGCGGCGGATTCAGCATCATCCCCGACGTATGCGTCATCAGGTCGCGCACCGTAATCAGCCGCGACGGCTTCTTCAGCAACCGGCTCCCGTCGGCATGCGTCGCCGCGATCACCATCTGCCCGCGAAACTCCGGCAGATGCTTCTCCACCGCGTCCGACAACGACAACCGCCCCTCTTCGGCCAACTGCATCGCCGCCAGCGCCACAATCGGCTTCGTCATCGAATGCAGCTGAAAGATGTTCTCTTTCGTCATCGGCTGCCGCGTCTCGATATCGGTGTAGCCAACAGCCTCAAACTGCGCCACCTCGCCCTTATGCGCCACCAGCGTCACCACGCCCGCCGCCTTCCCGGCGTCCACGAACTCTTTCATCCGCGGCGCAATCCCGGCCAACTTGGCCTTATCCAACGCCTGCGGCAACGCCGGCAAACCCATAACCAACAGCAACGCAAAAAATCGCATACGGACGATTGTATGGCAAATGCTTGTGCGAAACTGTTCGAAGCATGCTGGCGCCCCTCTCGGAATTCCTTCGCGCCACACCGTCCGACGGTGGAATCTATCAGATCTCGGCCGCCCGCCCCTTCCAGCACAAGGAAGAGGAGTACGACCAGCATCGCCCAGCCGAGCAACACCAGCTGGACTTCATCCGCCAGGAAGGCGCCAATCTACTCGCCTTCTTCCACGCCCACGGCCATCCCCAGGGCGCCCCAATCCTCGAGATAGGCTGCGGCTCCGGCTTCATGACCACCAGCCTGGCCTCGCAATCCGCTGTCGGCCATCTCCTGGCCACCGATCCCTCCCCCGCCTTCTGCCGCATCATCCAGCGAAAGCTCGCCCAATTCCCGGTCGCAGCCGCCCGCGTCGATTTCGGCGTTTTGCTGGCCGAAGACGTCCACCTCATACCCCCAGGCGCCGTCTCTCTCATCTTCCTCCGCAGCGTCCTCCACCACATCGCCGGCGTCGATGACTTCCTCGCCAAATGCGCCTCGGTCCTCCCCAAAGGCGGCATGCTCATCTGCGAAGAACCCTACTACGAGGGCTACGTCATGATGGGCTTCCTCGCCCAGTTCATCCCCGATGCGCTCGCCTCCGCCGGGCACAACTGCACCGCCGAAGACCACGCCCACATCGACAACTTCGTCGCCACCATGCAGTTCTATGCCCGCCGCGACCTCGACAAATCCGCCGCCGAAGACAAGCACCTCTTCCGTCCCGACGAACTCGCCCGCACCGCCCGCGCCACCGGTATCGACTTCGACCATTACCCCAACTGGCACGCCACGATCGCCGACGCCAAAAACCGCACCAACCGCATCGGCTACTTTGAAAACTTCTTCGCCTTCTACATTCGCAACTGCATGAACTGGCCCGCCGACCTCGTCGACCGCGTCATCCCCGCCACCCGCAAATACTTCCGCTTTTTCTCTCCGTTGGAATCGGCAACCAATACGGCCCCCTACTGCTTCGGTACGTTCGTGTTCACCAAACGCTGATAGAAAAACACCGTCGTGTGCAGCGTCCCATCCCCGCTCCGCGCATACTCCGGCACCTCGCCCCACCGCGTATACCCCAACACCTCACACAACCGCTCCGCCTCCCCGCCCTTCCGCGTATCCATCAACAGCAACGTAATCCCCCGCCCCACCGCCACCCGTTCCAACTCCGCCAGCAGCACCCGCGCCAGCCCCCGCCGCCGCGCCCGCCGGTGAACAAACAGCTTCCCCGCCTCCGCCCTGTGCCGCCCATTCGCCCGCATCTCACACATCAGCTGCACCGCCCCCAACACCGCCCCCTGCTCCAGCACTACAATCAACTCCCGCTCCCCCGCCCGCATCGCATCAAAAACCCCTCGCCAATACGCCTCCGCCTCCCCCAACTCCAATGGCGGCATGAACCCGATCGACGCCCCGCTATCCACCGCATCCACCAGCAACTCCGCCAAACCCGCCAACAACCCCTCCGCTTCCCCAGCAGAAAGACCTTTTATTTCCCAATCTCGCGCGTCTATATGCATATGAGACTTATATTCTCACTGCTCGCCGCCACGTTGGCACTCTCCGCCCAAACGCCCCGCGCCCAGGCCCATGGCTACTTCGGCCTCGACAACCCATCCGGCCACAACTTCGAATACAACAGCGTCGGCGCCGGCGCCGATGTCTTCGTCTACAAAGGCGCCGCCTTCTCCCCGTCCGCCGGCTACCTGTTCGCCAATGGCAACGACGGTGGCAAACTCGCCATCGTCACCGTCAACGGCAGCTACCACTTCCTCCGCGGGAAGGGCCCGTTTGAGCCCTTCGTCACCGCCGGCTACGGTGCCTACGCCAATCTCGGCGGCGGCCAGTCCATGTTCAACTACGGCGGCGGCGCCAACTACTGGTTCAAAAAACACATCGGCGTGCGCGCCGAAGTCCTGAACTTCCAGACGCGCACCTACCGTGAACTCACTTCCATCCGCTTCGGCGTCTCGTTCCGTTAAAGCCGGACGATCTTCTCCGAAACCAGACCCTTCATCGCGTTCCGCGTGTCCACAATCAGCTTCGACGACGCCAGCACATCGGCATAGTTGAAGTCCCTGTGATCGGTGACGATCACCACGCAATCGGCGGTGGCGCAGCCCTCGGCCACGTCACTGGCTTCCAGGCTCTGCCCCTCGTGATGCAGGTCTTCCACATACGGGTCGCTATAAGTAATCCGCGCCCCGCGCTGCTGCAACAGGTGAATGATATCCAGCGCCGGCGACTCGCGCACGTCGTCGATATTCTTCTTATACGCCACGCCCAACAGGTGGATATGCGAACCCTTCACGGCCTTCGAATGGTCGTTCAGCGCGGACTGAATCTTGTCCACCACAAAGTGCGGCATCTGGCCGTTGATGTACCCGGCCAGTTCGATAAACCGCGCCTCAATCCCCGCCTGCCGCGTCTTCCAGCTCAGGTAGAACGGATCAATCGGAATGCAGTGTCCGCCCAGCCCCGGCCCCGGATAGAAAGGCATGAACCCGAACGGCTTCGTCGCCGCCGCATCGATCACTTCCCAAACGTTGATCTTCATCCGGTCGCACATCAGCGCCAGTTCGTTCACCATGCCGATGTTGATCATGCGGAAGGTGTTTTCCAACAGCTTCACCATCTCCGCCACGCTCGTCGAACTCACCGGCACTACAGTCTGCAACGACTGGGCATAGAACATCCGCCCCAGCTCCGTGCATGCCGGCGTGATCCCGCCCACCACTTTCGGAATGTTGTAGGTCTGGAAATTCGGGTTGCCCGGGTCCACGCGTTCCGGCGAGAAGCAAAGGAAGAAGTCCACGCCGCACTTCAGGCCACTCTTCTCCAGCATCGGCAGTAATAGTTCATCGGTCGTCCCGGGATAGGTCGTCGATTCCAGAATGATCAGCATCCCCGGATGCATGTACTGGGCAATCTTCTCCGTCGCCGCGACAATATACGACATGTCCGGATCTTTGGTCTTTCGCAACGGCGTCGGGACGCAGATGTTGATCGTGTCCACCTCGGCGATCCGTGCAAAATCGGTCGTCGCCGATAGCTTCCCGGCGGCCACATGCGGCCCCAGCACCGAAGTCGGCACGTCCTGAATATAGGACTCCCCGCGGTTCAGCGTGTCCACTTTGGACTGGGTGATGTCAAAGCCCAGTACCGGCAAACCGGCCCGGGCGAACTCCACCGCCAGCGGCAGGCCCACGTAGCCCAGCCCCACAATGCCAGACACCGCGGTCCGGTTCTGAATCTTGTTCGCGAGAAAATCGAAATGGCTCATCGGATCTAAACACTCCTATCGGTAATATCGGCCAGTTACTACAATTTCAGCCGGGCCAACCATTTTTACGTCGCCGTCATTGGTCGGCCACCGGAACTCCAAAGGTCCGGCAGGCGTGTTCACGGTCATCGTTCGACCGGTAAATCCGCGCAGAATAGACGCCACCGCCGCCCCCGTCGAACCCGTGCCGGAGCTCATCGTCTCCCCGGCGCCACGTTCGAAAAAGCGGACATCGATGTTCAGCCCATCCATATGGCGCACAAACGAAACATTCGTCCGGTTCGGAAACCGGGGATGCCGTTCAATCGCGGCGCCTAGCGATCGCCAGTCGAAATCAAAATTCTCCACAAACACCGCGCACTGCGGATTACCTACCCACAGAATCGTGCAGTCGTAGATCTCATCGCCCACGTTCAGCACGCAACGAACCTCGTCCGGCGCCACCCGCGGACACCCCATGTTCATCTCGAACAGGTACTTATGCCCGCTATGCTCCAGCAGCCGCAAATGCTTCGTGCCGCCGCCGGTCACAATCCGCATCTCCGTGCCCGCGTAGCCATTGGCCAGTGCAAACGCCGCCGCGCACCGCGTCCCGTTGCCCGACATCTCCACTTCCCCGCCATCGGGATTAAACAGCCGGATGCGCAGGTCGCCGCCCTCCGGTGGATTGTCCAGCCGCGAGACCAGCAGCCAGCCATCCGCGCCCGCGCCGGAATACCGGTCACAGATCGCAATCGCCGCTTCCGCCAACCCCTCGCTCGGGGCCTCGTCCGCCCACGTCAGCAAAAAGTCGTTCCGCGCCCCGTGGGCTTTGGTAAATGGGATTTCCATGCAGGTTTAAGGAGTTGCGCGCCGCCAGATTTCAATCGCCGGCGCGCCTTTCGTCTCTACCATTTTCACACGGGAGTACCTTCGTAACTTCGACGCATTTTCCGCCATGCTTTTTGACAGCGGATCCCCCGCAATCGCCACCACCCACTCCTGCCACAAAAACAGGTCCGGCCGCTGCAATATGCCCAGAAAATATAGACCATCGCCGTCGTGCACCGTCTGCACCAACGGAATCCCGGCATCGCGGAAAATCGCCGTCTGGTCACCGAAATGCGCCACAATTCCCCGCCCCGGGACATACTTATCGCGCAGATAATCCGCCGCCTCCCCCGTCCACGCCCGCCGCGCGTCGCTGTTCACCTGGCTCTCTTTCCACGTCACCCAGTTCTCCTG
>CANIFK010000376.1 GCA_947466555.1 Acidobacteriota bacterium
CTACTACACGCCGTTGGATTTGGTGGAGAAGGTGTTGAACTGCCGGCAGATTTTAGCGGAGTTGTGAGTGGCGGTCGTTCGGGTTTTGGGGACACACGGGCTACGCCACGTATGTCCCCGGGGTTGGGTGTCGCTGCGTGGTGGGCGAGGAGCGTTTCGCCACGTTGGCGGAGTAGTGGATCGGGTTTGGGGGACACACGGGCTACGGTCGCTGCGCTCCCTCCGCCACGAATGTCCCCGGAGAGGGGTGTCGCTGCGTGGGGAGCGCTGGGGCCTTTTCGCCTCGTATCCCGTTAGCGCTGGCTGAGCTTTTGGGGCTCGTTGGTCAGCGACAGCGCCATGGCGGCCCAGGAGGTTCCGGCGGCGGAGATCCACTGATCGTGCGAGTAGGGGAAGCCGCTTTCGAAGTAGGGCTGGATCCAGATGGACCGGGTGCGGACGAGCCAGGAGCCGTCGGCGGCTTGGGTGTTTAAGAGATAGTCGACACCCTTCTGATACACGGGGGCGGTGGTGGGGAGTTTGGCCGCGGTGTGGAGGGCGTAGAGGGCCTGGCCGGTGGCGTAGGCGTCGGGCTCCATCGCGGGGAGTTGGCTCCAGCCGCCTGCGGGTTTCTGCGTCGCCGTGAGGGCGCGGGCGGCTTCGGCGATTACCTTCTGCGAGCCGTTGGCCCAGGCTAGACCAAGCAATTGGAACGCCCGTTCCTGGGTGGTGGCGGGTTTGGCCTTTTCGAGCCAGGCGGCGGCACGGGCGAGGCGGGCGGCGGTATCGGCCTTCTGCGCTTCGGGCGTGTAAGCTTTGAGGGCGAAGATGGCCATGGCGGTGGTCTGGTAGTCGCCGGAGTTCATGGGCGGGCGGCGGCCGTCGGGGATGCGCCAGTTGCCTTCGGCGGTTTGCATGGCTTTGACGAAGTGGACTGTGGCGTCGGTATAGGCGTCGGGCTGTTGGTGATTGGCGGCGCGGTCCATCATCTCCCAGCCGATGCTGGAGACGTTTGTCGCGCCGAGGTCCATGATGCGTTCGGGGTTGATGCCGGTCATGGCGACGGGGAGTTGGTCGACTTGGGGAGGCGTGGGAATGCCGCGGTCGCGGGCGAGGCCGAGGGCGGTGGAGGGGAGATCCTGCGCGTGGCAGCTGTTGCAGCCGGCGATGCGGATGAAGTTATGGCTCTGCTTGGCGACCAGCGTGACGGCTTGTTCGACGGCGAACGGAATGGGGCGGCGCTTGCCGGGGGCGGCTTGGGATTGGGGCTTGTCGTTGGGCGTCACTCCGAGGAGGCGGGCGACTTCGGTGTCGCCGCGTTTGGCGGCGAGGGTGCGGGGTGTTTCGCCTTCGCCGGTGACTTCGATTTTGGCCTTCGCGGCGAGGAGGAGTTTGACGACGTTGGCGTTCATCGATTCAGAGGCTGCGGCGTACATGAGGGGCGTGTAGCCGCGGTCGTCGGGGATATTGGAGTTGGCGCCTTTGGCGAGGAGGAGTTTTACGGATTGCTCGTCGCCGGCGGTGGCGGCGTTGTGGAGGGCGGTTTCGTTCTTTTTGGTGGCGACGTTGGGATCGGCGCCGAGGTCGAGGAGGAGTTTGACGGCTTCGGGGTTGCGGCTGTTGGCGGCGGCCATGAGGGCGTTGGCGCCGGTGCCGCTTTTGTGGTGGGGGTCGGCTTTCTTTGCGAGCAGGAGGCGCATGGCTTCGACGTCGCCACGGGCGGCGGCGTTGGCGAGCGGGGCGTTGCCGTTGGCGGTGGGAGTGTTGGCGTCGGCGCCTTTTTCGAGGAGGAGTTTGAGGACGGCGTTGGCGTTGCCTGCGCTTGCGGCTTGATAGACGATGGTGCGGCCGTCGGCCTGGCGGGCGTTGATATCGGCGCCGGCTTCGATGAGCAGGCGGACTTTGGCTTCGTCGTGGATGGCCCAGTGGAGGGGCGTGGAGCCGCGGCGGTTTTTGGCGTTGATGGGGGCTTTGGCGGCAATTAGAGCTTTCATCATGGCGAGGTTGCCGAAGGCGGCGGCATGGTGGAGCGGGGTGGCGCCGGCGGCGTCCTGGGAGGAGGCGAGGTCGAGTTGCTTTTGGACGGATGGGGTGTCGCCGTTGCGAATGGCCGTCAGGAGACTGGCGAGTTTCGGGGAGACGGGCGGGGGCGGGGCGTCCTCTTTTATCTCGATGCGGAAGTCGACGCCCTGGTCGATCCAGGCGCGGAGGATGCCGATTTCTTCGGCGGAGAGGGGGCCGGAGGGGGGCATTTGCATGCCGCCGTCGCCGCTGACGACTCGTTTGATGAGCTTGCTGGCGGCGCTGTTGCCCGAGTTGATGACGACGCCGTAATCGCCGCCGCGCATGGCGTTTTGGCGCTTGTCGAGGCGGAGGCCCGATTGCTGCACGTCTTCGCCGTGGCAGGAGTGGCACTTGGCGGCGAGGATGGGTTTGACGTGTTTTTCGTAGTCGATTTTGATGGTTGCGGCGGGCGGGAGAGCCGGTTGGGCGGCGAGGGAGAGCAGGGTTGTCAAAAGGAGGGTGGCGCGCATGCTCGGACTATTAGGTCGAGGAATTCGTCCGGTGTCAAGGGGGGCTGCCGCTCTTAATATCTTTTGGCATCCGGCCGAAATGACAAATGAGGGCCCTTGATGACCGGTAGAACCCGGGTTGTGTCTATCAGTGTGTTTGTGTTGGCGATCGCCGCGGTGGTGGCGTTCCAACGGGCGGGTGCGTACCGGCCACCGGACCGGGCACTGCGCGTGGGGACGTGGGCGGGGCCGCCGTTTGAGATCTTGCGGGCAGACGGGACCGTGACGGGGTTGGGGCCCGACGTGGTGAACGAGGCGGCGCGGCGCGTGGGGATACGGCTGCAATGGGTGAGTCCGAAAGAGGGACCGGAGGTATTGTTGCCGAACCGGACGTTGGACCTGTGGGGATCGATGTCGGTGACGCCTCGGCGGCGTCAGTTGTTTCATTTGACGCGGCCCTGGGCGGAGAGCCATTTTGCGTTGGTGACGCTGGCGGGCGAAACGCGGGCGCCGGAGACGGTGATCGGCGTCATTAATACGCCAGTGCCTGGCTTTATGATCCGGCAGGTTCGGCCTGCGGCAACGGTGAAGACTTATCCGAGCCGGGCGGAGCTGTTTGATGCCTTGTGCCGAGGGGAGGTGCTGCATATCTTCCTGGACCAACGCTCGTTCGTGGCGCAATCGATGACGCGGAGTGAGGCTTGCCGCGGCGCGGCGTTCGCCGTGGAGTTTCTGCCGAATACGCGTTTGGAGATTGCCACTGGAGCTTCTCCGGGGAATGAAATGCACGCCGAGGCGATTCGGAACGAGATTGACCGGATGGCCATGGATGGAACCCTGGGGCGGATTTCGGCGCACTACGCGGTGGGGCTGGGGAGCACCGATTGGCTGCTGCGGTTGAGCCAGGCGGAGCGGCGGCAGGAGTTGTTGTGGGTGGGGATTGGCTTCCTGGTTTTTGTGTCCGTGGTGACGGCGTGGCAGGTGATGCGGGTGCGGGCGGCACGGATGGAGGCCGAACGGGCGAACCGGGCGAAGACCGAGTTTTTGGCGACGATGAGCCACGAGATTCGGACGCCGATGAACGGTGTATTGGGGCTGACGAACCTGCTGCTGGAGACGTCGCTTGATCCGGACCAACGCGATATGGGCGCGTCGATTCACTCCTCGGCGGAGGCCCTGATGGGGATATTGAACGACATTCTGGACTATTCGAAGATCGAGTCCGGGGGCCTGACGTTGGAGGCGGTGCCGTTCGATGTGACGGCGTTGACGCGGCAGGTTGTGGACGGTTTTGGCGGCGTGGCGGCGGAGAAGGGATTGGCGGTTGGGACGACGGCCGATGCGGCGTTGCCGGCAACTGTGATCGGGGATCCGGGGCGGGTGCGGCAGATCCTGGCGAATCTGGTGGGGAATGCGATCAAGTTCACGGAGCGCGGGCATGTGCGGGTGCGGTGGAGCGTGGTGTCTCGGGATGCCGCGACGGTTGGGCTAATCGCTTATGTAGAAGACACTGGCGTGGGCATTCCGAGTGGGAAGCAGTCGTTGATCTTTGATCGGTTCCGGCAGGCGGATCCTTCGACGACACGGCGATTTGGCGGGACGGGTTTGGGGCTGGCCATTTCCCGGCTGTTGGTGCGGGCGATGGGTGGCGAGATTGGCGTCGAGAGCGCCGAGGGAAAAGGTTCGACTTTTTGGTTCTCGCTGCGGTTGCCGGTGGGAGCGGCGGGAATCAGTTCCGCGCCAGCGCCGGTGAAGTTGCGTCCGCTCGGGTTTGAGCGGCCGCCGGTGGTTCTGGTGGTGGAGGATAACGCGGTGAATCGAAAGGTGGCCGAGCGGACGCTGGAGCGCCTGGGCTGCATTGTGGTGATGGCGACGAACGGGCGGGAAGCGCTGGACCGGATGAACGGGACGCGGTTTGACATGGTCTTTATGGACTGTCTGATGCCGGAAATGGATGGCTACGAGGCGACGCGGGAGATACGGCGGCGGGAGCTCGGCGGACAGCGGACACCTGTGATTGCGATGACCGCCAGCGTGCTGGAAGAGGAACGTTACAAGTGCATGGAGAGCGGGATGGACGATTTTCTGTCCAAACCGTGGCGGCCGGAGCAACTTCGCGAGGTGATCACGCGGTGGTATGGGGGCGTTGGGGAGGCGTTAACGCCGTTGGCGGGCGAGGCCGGGCCAGACGATTGCGACAAGTTCGCGGGGGAAGTTGGCGGGGACCGCTGAGGTGGCCAGATAGCGCGCGTAGAAGGCGCCAACGAGGAGATTGACCGCGGTGTCTAGGTTGGCGCCGCGGCGGAGTTCTCCCCGGCGTTTGGCGCGATCGAGGATGGCGCGGAGCATCTGGCGGCGGGGGACGACGAGCCGTTCGCGGAAGAGACCCAGCAGTTCGGGGGTGTGGGCCTCTTCGGCGAGAACGGTGCCGATGAGCGACAGGCCGTTGGGACGAAGCAGGGAACGGGAGAAGTTTTCGAGCGTGGCGATGAGGTCGCCGGTGGTGGTGCCGGTGTCGACGGCGGGTTCGGAGAGTTGGAGGGTGCGGAGCGCGGCGGTGGCTAGATCGGCCTTGCCCGGCCAGCGGCGGTAAATGGTGGGCTTACTGACGCCGGCGGCGAGGGCGATATGATCGAGCGACATGCGGCTGTAGCCCTCTTCGGCGAGGTGCCGGAGGGTGACTTCGAGGATGCGGCGCTCGGTCTCCGGATCCCGAGGGCGGCCGGCGGATTTTTCTTCTACGATTTTTGCGGCCACTGGTCTATCTTGACAATCTATAACGATACGATACAGTATCGTAATGTAAATCGATCTTTCAGTCGAACAAGGAGCGGTGATGCAGATTGGAATTATTGGATCCGGGAATGTTGGGGGCACGCTGGGCGTGCGGTTTGCGGGGGCAGGGCACGCGGTTGTCTTCGCGTCGCGGAGGCCGGACTCGGCGGAGATGGCTGAGCTGGTGGCGCGGGCCGGGAACGGCGCGCGGGCGGCGACGGCGGCCGAGACGGTGGCGGTGAGCGATGTGATTCTGTTGGCGACGCCGTGGCCGGCGACAAGGGAGATTCTTGAGGGGGTGGGTGGATTGGCGGGGAAGGTGCTGATCGACGCGACGAATCCGCTGCTGCCGATGCTGGCCGGGTTGGAGTACGGGACGACGACTTCGGGTGCCGAGCAGGTGGCTGGCTGGGCGCCGGGAACGCGGGTGGTGAAGGCGTTCAATACGATTGGGTTTAATGTGATGGCCGATCCGTCATTTGGCGGGAGGAAGGCGGTTCTGTTTTATTGCGGTGACGACACGGCGGCGAAGGCGCACGTGGGTGAGTTGGCAACCGCAATAGGTTTTGATGCACGGGATGCGGGGCCCTTGACGCAGGCC
>CANIFK010000377.1 GCA_947466555.1 Acidobacteriota bacterium
GGGGGGGGGGGGGGGGGGGGGGGAGGAGGGCGAAGTTTTTCTGGGTGGCGGGGTCGAGACGGGTGCGGGGGATCTGGTTGCCTGGGAAGGGGGTACGGAGGTTGTTGGTGAGGGTGGAGGGGTCAAAGACCTGGGTGCCGAGGGCGGCGAAGTTGCCTGTGGCGACCATGTCGCGCTGGGCGAGGGTGGCGATTGTCGAGATGCTGGAGCGGGGCTGGGCGACGCGGATGCCCTGGTAGTCGGCGAAGAAGAAGGTGCGGTCCTTGCGGATGGGGACACCGACGGTACCGCCGAATTCGTTGCGGCGGAAGGAGGGTTTGGCGACGCCGAGGCGGTTATTGAAGAACTGATTGGCGTCGAGGGCGGAGTTGCGGAGGAATTCGTAGGCGGAGGCGCGGAATTTGTTGGTACCGGAGCGAGTTTGGACGATGGTGACGGCGCCGGCGGCGATGCCGTATTCGGCGGATTAGTTGGAGGTGAGGACGCGCATTTCCTGGATGGCGTCGACGGTGGGGACCATGATTAAGGTGGACAGCCAGAGGTTGCGGTTGACCATGCCATCGATGAAATAGGAGTTGTTCTGTGGGCTGGAGCCGTTGACGGAGATGTTGACGTCGCCGCGCATGGCGTAGGGGGAGGTGGTCAAATTGCCAGCGGAGCCGGCGTAGGCGCCGGGGCCGAGGAGGACGAGGGAGGTAAAAGTGCGGCTTTTGAGCGGCATTTCGATCATCTGGTCGTTGGTGACGAGCGAGGAGACCATGGCGGTTTGGGATTGGAGGAGGGGGGCGGCTTCGGTGACTTCGATGGTCTGGCGGACATCGCCGATGGAGAGGCGGAGGTCGACGGTGATGGCGTCAGCGGCGGTGAGTTCGACGGCGGTGCGGACGAGTTTTTGGAAGCCGGGTTGTTCGACGGTGATTTTGTACTGGCCGGGGGGAAGGGCGTAGGCGACGTACTGGCCGTTGGCGTTGGAGACGGATTCGCGGTTTACGCCGGCGGCTTCGTTTTGGAGGAGGACCTTCGCGTTGCCGATAACGGCGCCGGCTTGATCGGTGATTTGGCCGGCGATGGTGCCGTTGGTGCCTTGGGCGAGGAGGGAGACGGACAGGGCGAGGAGGACCACTATATAGCGAGACATAGAATAGGTTTAGGAATGCTATCAAAGCTGACATCCCGTTGGTGGCTGTTGCTGGTTCCGGTGCTATTTGCGGCGCACGTCGCCGAGGAGGCGCCGGGGTACGTCCGGTGGTTCAACGCGATTGTGCCGGGGCAGCCGATTCCGGAGGCGGGATTTTTGGCGGCGCAGTTGACGCCTTTTTTGGCGGCGGCGTTTTTGGGGTTGGCGGCGGCGGTGACGGGGAGCCGGTGGGCCGGGTTGATTCTCATGCTGTGGTGTTCGCACTTCCTCTTTGCGAACGCGATTTACCATCTGGTGGCGAGTGTGGTGCTGTTGACCTTTTCCCCGGGGCTGGTGACGGGGACGATCTTCTATTTGCCGTTTTTCTGGTGGTTGACGGGCTGGGTGCGGGCGCGGGGCGTTGCCCTCTGGGTGGTGGTGCTCCTGGTGTTTTTTGCCAGTCTACCGGCGTTGTTGCAGACGTACATGGTGGTGTTCGAACGGCGGCGGTTTTACTAAGTCGTTCATTCTTCTGGGAATTCGCCGGAAGCGGCGTTCTCCGTTCAACCTCGGATATCGCCGTTCGACCCGGAATATCCCCATTCGATATCTAGTACTTGGCCTGGACAGCGTACCCATTTAAAGTGAAGATCGGAAGTCCATCCGACGAATTCACAGGGAGCATATGCACAAGCCCATTAAATACGTGGAAAAGGCCGTCACCGTAACGGCGAACGTAGCCTGGCAGGTTTTCGACCGTCTGAACCAGATCAGCCAGAACCCTTCGTTTACCCCGAAGTGGTCCGATAAGCCGCTATTGAAGAGCTACGAAAAGCAGAAGCCCACGCTGGGTTGGCCGCGCGAGACCGATTCGTTGTGCCCGAAGTGCATTCCGGAGTTGCGTAATAAGGTTGTCAACGGCGACGTGCCGGTGGAAGTCCTTCTCAACGAGAAGCGCGGCGAAATCAAGGCTCGCATCATTGAAAAAGACGGCAAGATCATCATGGAGAAGGAATGCCCGATCCATGGTAAGTTCGACGACTTGATGTCGATCGATCCTGCGTTTAGCAAGCACTTGGAAGACGTCTTCCCGGGCCGCGACATCCGCGCCCACAACGACGAAAAGCTCCACAATCACGGTTCGTCGACGATCACCCACGGGCGTGGCTCGGTGTTGACGATCGATTTGACTAACCGCTGCAACATGATGTGCGATCCCTGCTTCATGGACGCGAACCAGGTCGGGTTCGTGCATGAATTGACGTGGGAAGACATCAAGACGATGCTCGACAACGCCATGTCGATCAAACCGCGCCGCCAGATGTCGGTGCAGTTCTCCGGTGGCGAGCCGACGTTGTCGCCCTACTTCCTGGACGCGGTTCGTTATTCGCGTAAGGTTGGCTACAACTCGGTGCAGGCCGCGACGAACGGTATTGAGTTCGCCAAGAGCACGGAATTCTGTAAGCAGGCCGCCGAAGCCGGTTTGCGCTACGCCTATCTGCAGTTTGACGGCGTGGGCAACGAAGCCAACAGCCACCGCCGCGTGGGCAACCTGTTCGACGTGAAGCTGAAGGCGATCACCAACCTGCACAACGCCGGTGTGGACATCGTCCCGGTTATTACGATCGTCAACGGTTTGAACAATGAGCAGGTGGGCGCTGTCGTCCGCTTCGCGCTCGACAATCCGAAGATCATCAGCTTCCTGTCGTTCCAGCCGGTGTCGTTCACGGGCCGCGACGAAGAAGTTACCCCCGAACGCCGCGCAGCGCAGCGCTACACGTTGAGCCATCTGGCCCACGACGTGAAGAACCAGGTTGGCTTGGGTGTTCCCACCCGCGACTGGTTCCCGATCTCCTTCATGTCCACCTTCTCCGATTGGGCCGATCTGGTTCACGGACCGGAGCATGAATGGGGTCAATTGTCCTGCGGCTGCCACCCGAACTGCGGTATCGGTATGGCGCTGATGGTGGATAAAGAAACCAAGGAAGCCCGTCCGGTGACCGCGTTCCTGAACGCCGATCGCCTGGCGAAGGACATCGCGCGCATCAACGATGCGGCTCGCGGCAAGAAGCTTTCGATCATCGGCGTTTCGCTCGCGCTGCTCCGGAACTACAAGCCGTTTGAAGCTCCGACCCACTTCCGCCTGATGGACTTGTTGCAGAAGTTCGACAAGTGCTTCGGCGCCACCGGCCGCAACTACGGCAAGGTGACCGGCGACCGTACGATGGCCGACATCGAAAAGCGCCGCGCCGACCGCTGGAACTTCCTGTTCATCGCCGGTATGTGGTTCCAGGATCTGTTCAACTACGACTTCCGCCGTACCGAACAGTGCATCATCCCCTACGCCACCCAGCAGGGCGAAATCAGCTTCTGCGCCTACAACACGGGCGTGGGCTGGCGCAATATTATCGAAAAGATGCACATGACCGCCACCTTGACCAAGTGGTACGAAGAGAATGGCCGTCATGAAATCTTCGCCGGTGGCAAGAACGTCAACATGGACGATCAGCGGCACAAGCTGTTGTTGAACGTGGACGACGTCAACCGCGAACGGCAGCACGATCTGGACGATGCCGGCATCGCCAAGAATGCTCGCGAAGAGAAACTGAAGGCGCGCGACGAGAAGATGAAGGACGCGGCGAAGAATGCGGAAATGGCGAAGTTGTACCGCCAGCACGTGTTGAAAGAGCCGCAGCCCGAAGGCGGTTTCGTGCCGCTGGGCGCGCTGGGCGGGATCGCTCCGGCTGCTCCGAAGAAGACCGAGAAGAACGAAGAAGTCGGTTCGTTCGGCGACTAGTTCAGTTCTGAAACGGATTGTAAAAAGGCCACCGGGTATCCCGGTGGCCTTTTCCGTTGTAGGCCTACAGTTTCTGACGGAGTATGCCGATGGCAACCAATAAAGGCATGTCTCGACGAATCATCACGTCTCTCCTCATGATCGAAGGCTCCCTCTTTCTGGCACTAGGAATGGTGCCGGGTTTAGACGGCCTGGTCCAAGCGGTATTGCAGCAACACCCGGAAGCGATCTCGGCGGCGCAACTGGCGGGTCTGGTGTCGGTCATCAAGGTTTTGCAGCAGTTTGCGACGCTATTCGGAATGGTTTGTTTTTCCGCGGGTTGGGGCGTGTCGGCGGGCCGCGGATGGGGGCGCAGGGTGGCGTTGATCGCCTCCGTGGTGAACGTGGCACTACTGCCTGTATTTACTCCGCTGGGGATCGCTGGTTACCGCTTGTTTCTGAAGGAACAACCGCCGGAACCAGAGGAAGTAGAACGGAGTGCGGCAAAGACCGGCCGGCGGCCGGAAATGGCGTCGAATGTTCTGACCATGATGGGCAGCTTGGGGCTGGTTGGCCATCTATGGTTTTGGATTAAGCAGATTGCGGCGACCCAGGGACTACCGGTGGATCCGAATGAGCGAGTGTCCCTGCTTTTTGTCCTCGTTTGCCAAGCGGGATTCCTACTCATCCATGAGACGGGGCACCTGATTGCGGCCTTTATCGTAGGATTCCGGTTTCATCAGATCAACATTGGGCCATTCTCGTTCACCCAGCGGCCGGGCGGCAGTTGGGGGTTCCGCTTCGCCTGGAAACAACTGCTGATGTCGGGCGGCTATTTGCACGCAGTGCCACAAACGACCGACGACTTGAAGCTGAATTGGATCATGGTGGTTGCGGCCGGGCCAACCGTCTCGCTGTTCATGGGGATGCTCGGATTTTTGACGTTAGTCAGTTTACCGGGCGGAGATTTTGCGGGGTACTGGCCATTGGCGGCAACGGTAACGGCCGTTTGCACCGCTGACTGTATCGCCAACATGTTGCCGCTGGGAATGACGGACGGCGCGATTTTCTTCCACACGGTGGCGGGGACCAAACGAGGAGAGAGCATTCTGGCCGGATTGGAAGCGGCGATGCTGAACGACAAAGCGGAACGGACGGGCGGCCTGATGGATCCCGTGGAGTTGATCCGGGCGCGCAAGAAGGCACTGGAACAGACGGAGAAGGCGGAGACTGTCGGTTCACTGGCGACGGCGACGCAGCGGATCGAATATGCTCGTGCAGCGGTGCGAGGCGGGAAGTCGAGCGAGGCGGCCGAAGTACTGGCTGAGGCAGGCAAGACTCTTGCGTCCCTGCCAGACGTCCCCGACCTGGTTTGGTTCCAATATTGGACTAACGTGTTTGAATCCGCCAGTGCGCAGGGCAGCCTGGTACGCGCGAACGACGCCAGAGAAAAGGCGCTGGAGGACGGGACGAAGATAACGAAGGTACCGATGGATTGGGAGTTGCTTGTCCCCTTGCAAGTGGATTGCGCACGCCTACTGATCTCGGACGGGGATTTCTTTAAGGCGATCGGGCTCTTGCAAGAGACGCGAACATCATGTCCGGAAAACCGGGCGTTGACGCCCTACGCGGCGGAATTGCTTGCCGTGGAGGCGGAGTGCGAGGTCCGACTGGGGCGGCGGTCGGCGGCGGATCAGCTCATCGTGGCGGCGATTGACGTCGCCAAGGGGCTGGAGCAGCAGCATCGGACAAAGGCGATGGAATTGCTGGCGCAAACGGCAGTCCGGCTCAGCGCGGTGGGCGATTTCGGGTTTGCCCAGCAGCTATTCGCAGTGGGCGTGGAAGGACTCGAGTCGGGATCAGGTGGAGCTGTCGCCTCCGGGTATCGGGCGGCGTGGGCGGAATCACTTTACGAAAACGGGAACTTACCGGAAGCCGAGGCGGTA
>CANIFK010000378.1 GCA_947466555.1 Acidobacteriota bacterium
TGGCGCTACCGCGACTACCTCATCCGCGCCTTCAACAACGACGTCCCCTACAACCAACTCGTCCGCGAACACCTCGCCGGCGACCTCATCCCGCCCCGAATCAACGAAAACACCAACGAATCCCGCCTCGCCCTCGCCCACTTCCGCATGGTCGAACACGGCTTCCAACCCGTCGACCCCCTCGAAGACCGCATCAAATGGACCGACAACCAGGTCGACGTCATCGCCAAAGCCTTCCAAGGCCTCACCGTCTCCTGCGCCCGCTGCCACGACCACAAATTCGACGCCATCTCGCAAAAGGACTACTACGCCCTCTACGGCATCCTCGCCAACGCCCGCCCCACCCAATCCGCCATCGACGCCCCGGAAACACTCACAAAGAATCTCCCCCAACTTACTAACATCAAACAACAGATCCGCGCCGAACTCGCCGCCCAATGGCGCGCCGAAATCCCCACAATCATAACTCCCAACCCCCAGCCCGATTGGCTAACCCCGCTCTTCCCCCTCAACGCATCCAATAACGACTTAGCCGACTGGCTCAACAAAGTCCGCAAAGAACTCGCCGCCCGCCGCACCCACAACGAAGCCAACACCAAAGCCCGCTGGAAGCTCACCGAAACCTACGAAAACTGGCCCCGCCAAGGCGTCGGCGCCCCATCCACAATCGCACCCGCCGGCGAATTCAGCGTCCTCCCCGCCGGCCCCCTCGCCATCTCCGGCATCTACCCCGAAGGCGCCTACTCCCACCTCATCTCCAATAAACACGGGGCAGTAGTGACCTCCCCCCGCTTCAAAATCGACAGCGACTCCATCAGCCTCCGCTTCCTCGGCGGCAACTTCTCCTTCGCCCAACTCATCATCGAAAACTACGCCGTCCCCCGCGGCGGCATCTTCAACTCCCGCACCAGCGCCAAAATCGATCAGATGGGCTGGGCCCGCTGGGACACCACGTTCTGGAAAGGCTTCACCGGCTACATCGAGTTCTCAACGCTCAACGAAACCACCCTCATCGGCAACGACGAACAGGACGGCCGCCTCAACCGCAGGCCCCCCGCCCGCAACACCGGCCGCTCCTGGTGGGGCGCCCAAGACATCGTTTTCCAACCCAACCAGACCCCGCTCAAAGAAGAAATCACCCCCGTCAACTTCGCCATCGACAACGCCCCCACCACCGTCGACGCCTACACCAAACACCTCGAAAGCCAACTCGCCGCCGCCATCGATGCCTTCGCCGCCGGTCGCATGACCGACGATTCCGCCGCCTTCCTCGACTACTTCCTCCGCGCCGGCCTCCTCACCAACCGCCCCACAAAATCCACCGCCGAATACCGCCGCCTCGAAAACGAAATCCCCACCGCCCGCCACGCCCCCGGCATCATCGAAGAGGCCGGCCCCGCCCAACCCCTCCTCCTCCGCGGCGATCCCAAACGCCCCTCCGACCCCGTCCCCCAGCGCTTCCTCACCGCCCTCAACGGCCAGCCCTACCCCGACCCCAAAACCGCGCGCCTCGCCCTCGCCAACGACATATTGAGCCCCGCCAACCCGCTCACCACCCGCGTCATCGTCAACCGCCTCTACCAATTCCTCTTCCGCGAAGGCATCGTCGCCACGCCCGACAACTTCGGCAAACTCGGCGCCCAGCCCAAGGACCTCAAACACCTCGACGCCCTCGCCACCCAGTTCGTGGCCGACGGCTGGTCCATCAAGAAAACCCTCCGCCGCCTGCTTCTCACCAACGCCTATCAATCCGCCAATCTCCCCGCCCGCCGCCTCGAAGCCGAAGAACTCCGCGACGCCATTCTCGCCGCCTCCGGCCAGCTCGATCCCAAAATGTACGGCCCCTCCGTCCCCGTCCACTACGCCCACGAAACCGGCTCAACCAAAGGCGATCGCCCCAAAGGCCCGCTCGACGGCGCCAACCGCCGCAGCGTCTATCTCGAAATCCGCCGCAACGCCACAAACCCTTTCCTCGAAGTCTTCGACGTCTACAAGCCCACCTCCACCCGCGGCCTCCGCGACGTCACCAACGTCCCCGCCCAATCACTCGCGCTGATGAACTCCCCCTTCGTCATCCAGACCGCCGAAAAGTGGGCCGCCGTGCTAGGATCCCAGCCTGACAGAGTCAACCAACTCTACCTCCGCGCCCTGGGCCGCCCCGCCAGCCCAGCCGAAAAGGACCAGGCCGAATCCTTCGCCGCCGAAGCCAAATCATTCGTCCCCGTAGTCCAGGCCATCTTCAACCTGAAGGAGTTCCTCTATGTGCGGTAAACAGCGCCATTTCTTCACCCGCCGCGAAATCCTGAAGAACGCCTCCCTCGGCTTCGGCTCCCTGGCCTTCTCGGGCCTCGCGAACGCCAAGCCCCACTTCACCCCCAAAGTCAAAAACGTCATCTTCTGCTACATGTCCGGCGGCGTCTCCCACATCGATTCCTTCGACCCCAAGCCCCGCCTCATCAAAGACGCCGGCAAGCCCATGCCCGTCCCCATTGACCGCACGATGTTCAACCAAAACGGCAACATCATGCCCAGCCCCTGGGAGTTCAAAAACTACGGCCAATCCGGCATGCCCATCAGCGACCTCTTCCCCCACATGGGCGCCGTCGCCGACGATCTCTGCCTCATCCGCTCCATGACCGTGAAGTTCATGGAGCACGCCCAAGCCAACAACTACTTCCATTCCGGCAACCCTCTCACCGGCTACCCTTCCCTCGGCGCCTGGGCGACGTACGGCCTCGGCACGGCCAACGAAAACCTCCCCGGCTTCATCGTCCTCGGCAGCGGCGAGATCCCGCTCGGCGGCATCAACGTCTACGGCAGCGGATTCCTTCCTGCCGTCCACCAGGGTTCGTTTTTATACCCCGAACGCCCCGAACCCCTCCAAGACATCACACCAAAATCCGCGGCCACCCTCCAACGCAAACAACTGGACTTCATCGCCGCCCGCGACAAAGAATACGCCGACGCCGCCAAGAACCCGCAAGTCGAAGCCGCCATCCAGAACTACGAGACGGCCTACCGCATGCAAACCGCGGTCCCCGAACTGGTGGACGTGAGCAAAGAAACCGAGGCCACAAAGAGACTCTACGGCATGGACTCACCGAACAAAGAGAAGGCCGCCTACGCCCGCCAATGTCTCCTAGCCCGCCGCCTGGTGGAACGCGGAGTCCGCTTCGTCGAATTGAGCCACGTAGCGCCACCGGGCCTCGGCGGAGGCAACAGCTGGGACCAGCACGGCAACCTGAAGGACGGCCACGCCAAGAACGCCTTCATCGTCGACCAACCCATCGGAGCCCTGATCAAGGACCTGAAGGCAAGAGGCCTCTTCGAAGAAACCCTAGTAATCTGGAGCGGCGAATTCGGCCGAGTGCCCTTCGTGCAAGGCAAGGATGGCCGCGACCACTGCCCCTCGGGCTTCTCCCTCTGGATGGCCGGCGGCGGCCTGAAAGGAGGCAAGATCTTCGGCGCCACCGACGACTACGGCTACCGCGCCATCGAGGACGTGCTAACGATCCACGACCTCCACGCGACAATCCTCCACCTCCTAGGCATCGACCACGAACGCCTAACCTTCCGCTACAGCGGCCGCGACTTCCGCCTGACCGACGTCCACGGCCAAGTCATCCGCCCCATCCTAAAAACCTAGCCCGCCGTGCGCGCCCCGATCGGCTTGCCCGCCGAAGCCCGCAGGGCGAAGGTGGGTGCCTGGCATCGGGCCTGTCCGACGCAACCTCCCCGACCAAAACTCTCTCCCCGTGTGCCAGGCACCCCGGGAATGGTAAGGAACGAAGCAAAGAAGAAGCAACAACCCTGCTATCCTCACCAAATCATGCGCCGAGCAATATTCCTAATAGCCCTAACCGCCACCGCCCAGGACTACGACCGCTTCCTCAAATACGCCGACACCCTCCGCCCCCTCACCCCCGCCATCGTCACCGAAATCCGCTGGTCCCCCAACACCAACAAATTCATCTACACCCGCACCACCCCCACCGGCACCGAATACATCCTCGCCGACTCCACCGGCGCCAAGCAACCCGCCTTCGACCCCACCCGCGTCCCCTTAAAAAACCTAACCAATCTCGAACTCAAAGACGACACCCTAAAATTCCAATCCAACAACACCCGCTACGAACTCAACCTAAAAACCTACGCCCTCAAAACCATCCCATCAACCCCATGGAGCGGCGGCCCCACAGTCCCCGAACGAACAGCCCCAGTAACAAACCCGCAAGGCAACCTCGAACTATTCCTCCAAAACTACAACCTCTGGCTCCGCCCAAAATCAAACCCCAACCAAGCAACACCAATAACCACCGACGGCTCCGAAGGCAACTACTACACCCTCTCCGCCAACGCCTGGTCCCCCAACGGCGAATTCATCGCCGCCTACCGTGTCCGCCCCGGCCAGCGCCGCAAAATCCACTACGTCCAATCCTCCCCCGCCACCCAAATCCAACCCCTAACAAAGGACTACCCCTACGCCAAGCCCGGCGACGCCCTCGACATCCCCCAACCCGTCCTCATCAACCTAACCCCAAAAACCCAAACCGACATCCCCAACCACCTCTTCCCCAATCCCTTCTCCCTCTCCCCCATCGCCTGGCGCAAAAACTCCTTCACCTTCGAATACAACCAGCGCGGCCACCAGCTCTACCGCGTCATCGAAGTCGACGCCAACACCGCCATCCCCCGCGCCCTCATCACCGAAGAATCCAAAACCTTCTTCTGCTATTCATCCAAGAAATTCCGCGAAGACATCAACAACGGCGACGAAACAATCTGGATGAGCGAACGCGACGGCTGGAACCATCTCTACCTTTACGACGGCAAAACCGGCGCAGTCAAAAACCAAATCACAAAGGGCCAATGGCCCGTCCGTTCCGTCGCCGGCGTCGACGCCAAAAACCGCAAAATCTACTTCCTCGCCAGCGGCATGGACCAGGGCAAGGACCCCTACTACCGCCACCTCTTCCGCATCGATTTCGACGGCGCCAACCTCACCCGCCTCACCACCATCGACGCCGATCACAACGCCCAAATCGCCCCCGATTTCCAATCCTTCATCGACAGCTACTCCCGCCCCGATCTCCCCCCGACAACCGAACTCCGCAGTCTCCCCGCCAACGACCGCATCGCCCTCCTCGAACAAGCCTCCGACACCGCCCTCAAAGCCGCCGGCTGGCGCCCGCCCGAAGTCATCACCAGCAAAGCCCGCGACGGCCAGACCGACATCTGGGGCCTCCTCTACCGCCCCACCAACTTCGATCCCAATAAAAAACACCCCGTAGTCGAATACATCTACGCCGGCCCCCACGACTCCTTCGTTCCCAAACGCTTCACCCCGGCCAGCCAAATGCAGGCCCTCGCCGAACTCGGCTTCATCGTCGTCCAAATCGACGGCATGGGCACGTCAAACCGGTCCAAAGCCTTCCACGACGTAGCCTGGAAAAACCTCGCCGACGCCGGCTTCCCCGACCGCAAAATCTGGCACAAAACCGTCGCCGCCAAATACCCCTGGTACGACCTCACCCGCCTTGGTATCTACGGCCACTCCGCCGGCGGCCAAAGCGCCATGGGCGCCCTCCTCTTCCACAACGATCTCTACAAAGTCGCCGTCTCCTCCGCCGGTTGCCACGACAACCGCATGGACAAAATCTGGTGGAACGAACAGTGGATGGGCTGGCCCATCGGCCCCGAATACGCCAAAAGCTCCAACGTCGACAACGCCCCCAAGCTAAAAGGAAATCTCCTCCTAGCCGTAGGCGAACTCGACACCAACGTCGACCCCTCCTCGACATTCCAAGTCGTCAA
>CANIFK010000379.1 GCA_947466555.1 Acidobacteriota bacterium
GAAATGGGCGTTTTGCTCGAGAAAATCGCCACTGGCAAAGCTGTCAGCAAGGCCTCCAGCGATGCCATGCTCACCATGCTTCGCGGCCAAGTCTACTCCTCCCGCCTCCCCAAATACGTCACCGGTTTCCGCGTCGCCCACAAAACCGGCGACTTCCTCCCCTACATCGGCAACGACGTCGGCATCTTCGAAAGTGAAAAACGCAACATCGTCGTCTGCGTCTTCACCGCCGGCCACTATGGCGTCGGAGCGCAGTTGGAAGATGCCATCGCCCGCATCGGCGAATTGATCGCAAACCATTACGGGAATTAGGATAATGAGTAATCTCTAATGCGAATCTCAGCGCTGATACTGCTCGCCGTCGCCGCCATCGCCTGGGCCCAGCCGCCGAAAGTGAAACTGTGGTCGCTGCAACCCGTGCAGAAGCCGGCCGTTCCCGCATTGACCCCATCGGGAAACCCCATCGACGCCTTTCTCGCCGTCGACCACAAGGCCAAAGGCCTCCGTCCTAACGGCCCCGCCGATAAGCTGACCCTCCTCCGCCGCGCGTCGTTCGATATCACCGGCCTCCCGCCCACCCCCGCCGAACAGGACGCCTTCTTGGCCGACGCCGCGCCCGATGCCTACGCCCGCCTGATCGACCGGCTCCTCGCCAGCGAACAGCACGGCGTCCGCTGGGCCCGCCACTGGCTCGACGTACTGCGCTATGCCGATCTCGATGGCCTCGACGGCTCCGTCATGACCGCCGCTCCCGGCATCTACCGCTGGCGCGATTGGATGATCCAGGCGCTCAACGACGACATGCCCTACGACCAGTTCGTCACCGCGCAGATCCTCGGCAATCGCTACGGCGGCCGCCCGCAATTGACGGTCTTCGGCACGCGCTCCCGCCCCGAGGTGAACCCGGCCGATCGCTTCGCCCTCGGCTTCCTCGCCCGCAGCGCGCTGAACGGCGGCGATCGGAATCAAGAGGTCTCCATCAACGCCGTCGAAACGATTTCCGCCGGATTCATGGGCATGACCGTCGGCTGCGCCAAGTGCCACGACCACCGTTTCGACCCCATCAAGCAGACCGACTACTACGCCATGAAGGCGCTCTTCGATCCGCTCGTCCTTCGCCGTGTCGACCTCGCCACCCCCGATGAAATCTACGCCTACAGCAAGGCGCTCGATGCCTACCGCCGCGCCAAAGATCCCATCGATCGCGACATCGCCGCCCTCACCGCGCCCTATCACCAGAAGCTCTACGACGAGCGCGTCGCCATGCTCCCGCCCGACGTCCGCGAGATCGTTCGCAAGCCCGACAACAAGCGCACCGTCGCCGAACAGAAAACGGCCGACGACTATTTCCCAGTCCTCCGTATCGATCCGCCGAAGATCAAGGAGATCATGCCGAAGGAGGAAATCGTCCGCTACGACGCCCTTCTCAAACAGCAAGGCGCGCTGAAACGGCCTGCCGATCTGCCCGCGCACTGGATCGTCGAAGAGGACAGCGCCCGCCGCAAAGAGCCCACCTACATCCTCACCTCCGGCGATCCCGCCAAGCCCGAAAAGGACAAGCCCGTCAAGCCCGGCTTCCCCTTCCAACCCGCCGATCTCGACTTCCGCGACGGCCTCCGCGAAGGGTTCGTCAGCTGGCTGACTGACAAGGACAACCCCCTCTTCGCCCGCGTCGCCGTCAACCGCGTCTGGCAGTGGCACTTCGGCGAAGGCCTGCAGAAGAACCCCAGCGATTTCGGTCTCCTCGGTGGCCGCCCCAGTCATCCGCAGTTACTCGACTACTTAGCCTCCGAGTTTGTCGCGCATAACTACTCCATGCGCTGGCTGCATAAGTTGATCTTAACTTCGGATGCCTACCGGCGCTCCTCGAAGCCCGAACCAGCCAGCCACAAAACGGACCCGTCGAACACGTCCCTATGGCGCTTCCGTCTCCAACGCCTCGAAGCCGAACCCCTCTGGGATGCCATCCTCTCCAGCGCCGGGGACCTGGACCTCACCGTCGGCGGCAAGTCTTTCCAGGTGGTGAATCCGGACAAAAAACAAAGCATTTTCCTCCCCAAAGACGGTACTTTCGCGACAAAAACCACCCGCCGCGGGGCATATATGACCCGCGGATTCATCCCCAGCACCGAAGTCATGGCCCACTTCCTGCAGTCGTTCGACGTTGATGACGGTCGTACCCCTTGCCCCGTCCGCACGCAAACCGTCACCGCGCCGCAGGCCCTGTTCACCATGAACGACCGGATGGTCGAATCGGCCTCCGCCAAACTCGCCACCCGCGCCGCCGCCGAACCGGACCTCCCAGCCGCCGCCCGCCGCGCCTTCCGCGAGACCATCGGCCGCCCGCCCTCGGCCACCGAAATGGACCGGGCGCTCAGCTTCCTCGCCAACGATCCCGCAAAATTGAAAGACCTCGCCTGGCTGCTCTACAACCTCGACGAGTTCCTGTTCGTGAAGTAAATCCCATGCCAACCCGCCGCCAATTTCTGCAAAGAAGTGCCAATGGATTCCTCGGTGCCGCCGCCGGTGCCCTCTGGGCCGCCGACGGCAAGCTCCCCGGCGCCCTCCTCCCCGGCGAACCCCGCGCCAAGTCGGTCATCTACCTGTTCATGTGCGGCGGTGTCAGCCACATCGACACCTTTGACCCCAAGGACAACAAGTTCGCCGGCACCATGATGGATGCCATCGGCTTCGGCGATAACAACGCCGCCATGAAGCGCCCTGTTATCCCGATCCTCCGTACCTACAAACAGTACGGAAAGTCCGGCATCCCTGTGTCTGACTGGTTCCCCAACGTCGGCGGCGTCATCGATGACATCTCTGTCGTGCGGTCCATGTACTGCCACCAGACCAACCATTTCCCAGCCGTCATCGAGCACACCACCGGCAAGCCGCTCCGCCAGTTCGAACATCCCAGCCTCGGCAGCTGGGTCACCTACGCCCTCGGCTCGGCCAACAAAAATCTCCCGTCCTTCGTCAACATCGGCCGCCCGTCTTCGCCCGTTCAACTCACGGGCGGCTATCTCGGCGCGGCCCATTCCGCCACGCCATTCCAGCCCGGCGACACGCCCATCCCCAATCTCGTCCCCCCGGCCTCCTCCACCCGCGCCGCCCGCGAAAAGCAGATGCAGGCACTGCTCGATTGGAACCAGGAGTTCCGGGCCGACTACGCGCTCGACTCCGAAATCGGCGCCCGCCTCCAGGCCTACGAACTCGCCGGCAACCTCATGCGAACCGCCCCGGCCATCGTCGATTTCGCCAACGAACCCACCCACGTCAAGGATCTCTACGGCATCGGCGCCAAAGAAACCGACGACTTCGGCCGCCAACTCCTCCTCGCCCGCCGATTGGTCGAAAACGGCGTCCGGTTCATTCAAATCTGCCACGCCGGCGGCGGCAACGGTTCCTGGGACGCCCACGGCGACATGGCCACCCACGCGCCCCTGTGCCGCGCCGTCGACAAGCCCATTGCTGGCCTCATCGCCGATCTCAAACAGCGCGGCCTCCTCGATTCCACCCTCGTCGTTTTCACCAGCGAATTCGGCCGCACGCCCTGGTCCCAGAACACCACCGGGCGCGATCACAACGGCAAAGGCTTCTCCACCCTCCTGGCCGGCGGCGGCGTAAAGGGCGGCATCGTCGAGGGCGCCACCGACGAAGTCGGCTACAAGGCCGTCGACCGTCCCCACTACATCAGCGATCTCCAGGCCACCATTCTCAATCAGATGGGCCTCAACTACCAGAAGATGGATTTCCACGCCAACGGCCGCGCCTTCAAACTCATCGAAGAAGGCACCGGACCCATCCGCGCCATTCTCCGCTAAGCCGAATACCCGAACAGCTTGTCCGTCCGAATCTTCTCCGCCACCGGTGGCGGCACGAACTTCTGCCAAGTGATATCCCCAGCCTTGATCCGGCTCAGGATCTCGGCCGGCATGATCGGCAGATCCGCCTTGTCGAACACAGGCAACGAGTAGATCCGTTCGTTCTCCAGCAGGTGTTGGTACAGGTGCTTCAGATTCTGTGCCACCTCCAGATGCTCCGCCGACAACGGCGAGGCCGTATTCGGATCCCACATCGGGTAAACATACATGGCGGTATCCCCTTGCAGGAACATCGCCAACGCTTCCAGGATTCCGCCCGCCAGGTCGGCGTAATACTCTTCCTGGAAAATACTCCGCAGCGTCCCAAGGCCCATCACATGTCCAATCGGCAATTTGGTGTACCGCCGCAGATACGCCGTCAGCCGGTGCGACGCCGAAAAACTGGTGATCATCACCGGATGCCCCAACGCGCCCAGCATGTCCACGCGAGCCAGAAAATCCGCGTGGTCCAGTTGATCGGACGACATCAGATTCTTCAAACTCATCTCCATCAGCACGACCATCCGGTGCTCGTCGATTTTTCTCTCGGCCACCATCCGCTCGCCGGCGCAGTACAGCATGTCGAGCGTCACATTGGTCACCGGACGGAAACTCCCGCGCTGCAACAACACCGGCCGCCCGAACAGAATCTCCGCCGGCTCCACCGCCTCCCCCGACGCCGTGAAAACCGCCGCATCCGTCAACCCCTGGGCCACCAACTGCAAACTCATCAACCGGTTATCGACGGCCGCAAACGCCGGCCCCGAGAACTTGATCATGTCCACTTCCAACCGCACCCGGCTCAACCCGTCCATCAGCGTCGAGATCAACTCCTCCGGCTGATCGTTCAAATAAAACGCCCCGTAGATCAAGTTCACGCCCAGGATGCCGATCACTTCCTGCTCCCGCAGCGTCACCGGATCCAACAACCGGATATGAATCAGGATCTCCGACGGCGGCGCCTTCGGTTCGTTCTGAAAGCGAATGCCCAACCACCCATGCCCGCTCCCGGGCTGCGAACGTCGGTTCGTCGCCACCGTATCGGCAAACGCAAAGAACTTGGTGGTCGTCCCGCGCGCGGCATCCAAACGGTCCTGTAAGAGCGAGTACTCATGCGTCAGCATGCTCTGCAGACGCTGCCGGCTCACATACCGGTTCGACGGCCCGTAGATCGCGTCCGACACCACCATGTCGTACGCCGACATCGATTTCGCAACAGTTCCCGACGCTCTTCCACTCCGGAAGAACCACGCCACCACTTCCTGTGCGGCCCCGATCTCCGCGAACGCCCCGTAGGTCGTGGGGTCGTGATTGAGCCGGGCGGCCTTCTGATGGGTGCTTACGGTGTCTAGATCCAAAATCGCCATTACCTATAGTGTCTATCGGCGGCGGCCGAAAGAAAACTTATGGCGATTTTCCTCAGTTAAGTCCGAGTCCCAGATCCCCGCCGGCTGATCGCGAACACCCCCGCCAACCCAGCCCCGATCAGCAACATCGTCGCCGGCTCCGGCGTCTCCACCGATGTCGGCGGCGGCGCCAGCGCGTAGCTGATCAACGTCTGCCGCTGCTGCCCCGTCCCGTAGTCGAAGTTGTACAGAATAGCCGCATTCATCGAACTCTGCCCCAACGAACTCGCCACCAGCGAATTGGCCGCAACTCCCAGCGCCGTCTCCGACGTGCCCAACCGAATCACGCCGGTCCCTAATCCATCCCCGCCGTCATGCACCACGTCCCACAGCGCCACCTGCAGCGCCGCCGCGTCATCGTTCGACCGCACCAGCCCCGAGTACGTCTCGAACAACCACGCCGCCCGTCCCCCATTCACGTAAGTGTCCGGACTCCCCGTGCTGCTCTGATAGGTGTTGAATCCGATCGTCGTGAATAAGTCCACGCAATACGCAAGATACGAACTTCCCTCTCGCGTCACAAATATCTC
>CANIFK010000380.1 GCA_947466555.1 Acidobacteriota bacterium
CAGCCTGCCCTTCAACCAACCCTTCCAAATCGATTTCGACGTCCGCGAATCTCAACTCCTCTGGTACCGCGAACTGCTCGCCCTCGCCCTCCAGCGCCAGGTCCCCGTCTCCATCACCTCCGTCATGTCGGCCTGTCTAGACAACCCGCCCCTCACCGGCCTCGCCAATGAAATAGTTCCCATGTTATTCCGCATGGGCCCCCAACGAAACGTCTATCTTGCTAAGCTCCAAACAAGAGGCCAATTCGCCGAAGGCTGCCGCGATTCTCTAGGGCTTGCCACCGACGAACCCCTCCCCTTCCGGCCCGCCGCCAAGCGTATCTACGTCTTCAATCCCAACCGATGGTCCCGCCAATCCTTCGACCAAATCCGCTCTCGCTTGCGCTGATCCTCGCCGCCCTAGCCCCGGCCGGCATCCACCACAATTTCCAACGCCCCGTATTCGTCTACTCTCTCCACCCCGACGTGCCCGTGACCCGTTTCATCGCTGGCGATATCGGCATCCCCGAACCCCAGTACGCCCGCATTTACTTATTCGCCACCTACCGCTACTTAGAAGGCAACCCACTTACAACCTCGGAACAACAACGTTGGCTCAATGTCTGGAAAGTCCGGACAAGTACGTCCTGGCCCGAATGGAAAGCCGATCAGGTCTGGCTCCGTGCACGCAAACGCATCCCCGTCCCGCTGCCAAATCAGCAACTCCGCCCTTCCCAGATCTCCGGCCGCGACTACACCTACTCTTCCCCCTGCAGTGACGACGCCTTCGCCACCGCCGCCCGCACTCTCGAAGCCCGCGCCCGCCGGTTCGGTCCCAATAGCGCCGAAGTAAAATTCTGGGTCCAGGGCCAGGACGCGGTCTTCGAAGCCTGCGCCACCGCCGCCCCGCAAACCCTCTCGCCCGCCCAACACCCCCTCCTCCGTGCCGACCGCGAATACCAGATCGCCGCAGCCACCCTTTACGCCCAGCACTTTGACGAAGCTGCCGCCCTCTTCCAGAAAATCGCCCAGGATCCCCAATCCCCCTGGCGCACCTGGGCGCCCTATCAGAAGGGCCGCGCGCTTCTCTACAAGGCTCGGCAAACCCAGTCGGACACGGTCTACAACACCGCCCTCCTCGCCGCCCAAAACCAATTCCAATCCGTCCTCGCCAACCCCGCCCTCCGCGAATCCCACCCCGCCGCCGAGTACCTCTACCTCCGCTGCCTGCTAATCACCAACCACCGCGCCGCCCTCGAACGCATCGCCCGCCGCCTCCTCCGCGGGGACTGGACCGAGTCGGATCTCACTCTCTACCTGAACGGCATGGACGACGTCACCCAACCGCCCCGCGACCCCCTCTCCCAGTGGATCCTCACCTTCCAAAAAGGAACGTCCGCCGCCAACCCAGCCTCCCCCGCCTGGCTCTACGCCGCCCTCTGGCACAAACGTCCGGCCCCCATCGAGCCCGCCTTGGCTTCTCCCCACGCAGCCCTCCGATACGTCGCCGCCCGCCACCTCACCCGCCAAGGCAAAGTAGACGAAGCCCGCCCTGTCATCGCAAAAGTCATCGCCGATCTGAACAATCTCCCTTCCGCCCAAAACCGTGCCCGTCAACTCCACGCCCAGCTCTCGGAAACCTGGGAGCAATTCCTCGAACGTGCCCCCCGCAAACCCCTGATTACCTCCAACGAAATGGATGCCGACGAATGGGAATCCCGGGCCGTAGTCGACCCCAAAATTCTCGCCCTCTATGACCGCGACAACGTTCGGCAGTACCGCCAGCAGTACCTCAACGGCGTCAAACACGCCGCCACCCTCCAATCCCAAACCCATTGGGACGAATCCGCCGCCGCCATCCTCACCGAACGCATCCCCCTCGAACTCCTCCAAACCATCCAACCGCGCCTCGCCCTAACCATCTTCACCCGCGCCGTTCTCCTCAACCGCTGGCCCATCGCACAATCCGCCGCCAGCCACTTAAAATCACAAGCCGTCACCCCCTTCCTCCAAAACCCCAACGAATTCACCGCCGCCGTGCTCCTCCTCGATTTCCCCGGCGCCAGTCCCGTAATCCGTTACGGCTACGGCCGCGATCTCCCGCCCACCGAACACGATGAATACGGCCGCAACTGGTGGGACGAAGTCTCCGCCCGCGCCACCTACAATCACGATCTCCCCTATCTTTCCGAAAAGCCCCAACCCAACTTCACCGTCGACGGCCCCGTCCCATTCCTCACCCCCCACCAAATCCGCGAAGCCACACAGGAATACCAAATCCTCCAAACCACCGGCAAATTCGGTCTCCGCTGGATCGCCGAAAAAGTCGTCGCCGGCCCCCACACCCCCGAGCTCCTCTATCGAATCCTCAAATCCACCGAAGGCGGCTGGTTTGGCCACCCGGTCCAAAACGGCGAGCAAGCCCCTTTCAAGAAGGCGGCCCAACTCCTCTCCACCCGCTACCGCAACTCCCGTTGGCACAGCGAAGCCCAAAAGCTCATGCACTGGGGCCAGTTCTAACCCGTCATACTGGAACTTGTCCCCCATGAAAGTTGCCTTCGACAACACCTACGCCCGCCTCCTGCCCGGCTTCTACGCCCCCGGCGAACCGGCACAGGCGCCCGCCCCCAAACTCATCAAGCTCAACACCCAATTGGCCGCGGAACTCCAACTCGAAATCCCGCAAGAATCCGCCGCCCAAATCTTCTCCGGCAACACGCCCCCCGAAGGCGCGCAAGTCATTGCCCAGGCCTACGCCGGCCACCAGTTCGGCCACTTCGTCCCCCAATTGGGCGATGGCCGCGCCCTCCTCTACGGCGAAGTCATCGACTCGAACGGCCGCCGCCGCGACATCCAGTTGAAGGGTTCCGGCCGCACGGCGTTCTCAAGAGGGGGCGACGGCAAAGCCGCCCTCGGCCCCGTCCTCCGGGAATACCTCATGGGAGAGGGCATGCACGCCCTCGGCATCCCGACAACCCGCGCCCTCGCCGCCGTCGCCACCGGCGAACCCGTCTACCGCGAACGCGCCCTCCCCGGAGCGGTGCTACCCCGAGTCGCCGCCAGCCACATCCGCGTCGGTACGTTCCAATTCTTCGCCGCCCACGCCAGTCCGGACAAGGTCCGTCTCCTCGCCGAATACTCCATCGCCCGCCACTATCCCCAAGCCGCCAACCCCCTCGAACTCCTCACCGCCGTCCGCGATGCCCAGGCCGTCCTCATCGCCAAATGGATGCTCGTCGGCTTCATCCACGGTGTCATGAATACCGACAACATGGCCATCTCCGGCGAGACGATCGACTACGGCCCCTGCGCCTTCATGGACACCTACAGCCCGAAAACGGTCTTCAGTTCCATCGATCAAAACGGCCGCTACGCCTACGGCCAGCAGCCGTCGATTGCCGTCTGGAACCTCTCCCGCCTCGCCGAAACCCTTCTACCCCTCATCCACGAAGACGAAAAGACGGCGGTCGACATCGCCACCGAAGTCCTCCGCGGCTTCATGCCCGTGTACGAAACCCACTGGCTCAACGGCATGCGAGCCAAACTCGGCATCACCGTTCCCGACGAATCGGACCGCCAACTGATCACCGATTTCCTGCAAATCATCGAAGCCCAAAAGCTCGACTTCACCCAGTCCTTCCGTCGCCTGAGCTCCGGCCAGACCCCGGACGCCAACTGGGCCAAGCGCTGGCAACCCCGCCGTACCGCCACCCCAGCGGCCATGGACGCGGTCAACCCCATCTACATCCCCCGCAATCACAAGGTGGAGGAGGCCCTCAAAAGCGCCGAAGCCAACAACTTCGAACCCTTCGAAACCCTCAACAAAGTGCTAAAGGACCCCTTCACCGAACGCCCTGGCCTCGAAGCCTTCGCCACGCCCAATCCCACTCCCAACCCCGCCTACCGCACCTTTTGCGGCACGTGATTGGAAAACGTCCGGCTCCGCTTCTACAAATACTCCTTCACCCATCTCCCCGCGCGTGCCGCATCCACGATATCCTGCACCGTAACGGGCGGAGGCAACCCGGCCCGATCCACAAGGAAGCGGGAATGCAGCCATCCCAATAGAATCAGAATCACCAACGACGACGCCCACGCCAGAATCGCGGGAACAAAGTGTGAAACTCCAAATCCGCACGCTCCGGCGATACCGGCCAAAATCCAGAACCCCGGGCCGATTTCTAACCCCTCCGGTACAAAATACAACTCCCACTGCAGCCATAACTTCTGTAAATCCACCGAAAACTCCCGCCCGAACTTTTCAAACAACTCCACCGCATCATCTCCGTCAATCCCCAAATCGTCCGAAATGCGGGACGACAATTGGATCTTCCCCCGCTTCAACTCCATCTCCGCCGCAATAAATGCCATCACCCGATTTTCCATACACTCGCAACCCTCCCCCCTCCTCACACATCAAACATGAAGAACCCCTCCCGCCTACGCTAAACTGGTAGGAGGCGCCCTGCGCCCATTGTCTATGTTTCCAAACGTACTCGCGAAAATCTTCGGCACCAAAGCGGACCGGGATATCAAGGCCCTCCAGCCGCTCAAAGAAGCCATCAACGCTCGCGAGCCCCACTACAAATCGCTCTCCGACGCCGAACTCGCCGCCAAAACCGCCGAATTCAAGCACCAATTGGACAACGGCGCCTCCCTCGACGATCTCCTCGTCGAAGCCTTCGCCACCGTCCGCGAAGCCGGCCGCCGCATCCTCTCGATGCGCCATTACGACGTCCAGTTGATCGGCGGCATGGAGCTCCACAAGGGCCGCATCGCCGAAATGAAAACCGGTGAAGGCAAAACCCTCGTCGCCACTCTCCCCGTCTATCTGAACGCGCTCGCCGGCAAAGGCACCCACGTCGTTACCGTTAACGACTACCTCGCCAAGCGCGACGCCGAGTGGATGGGCAGAATTTACAAGTTCCTCGGCCTCACCGTCGGCTGCATCACCCACGACATCAGCGACCGCGATCGCCGCGCCGCCTACCAGGCCGACATCACCTACGGCACCAACAACGAGTTCGGCTTCGACTATCTCCGCGACAACATGAAGTTCCGCCTGGAAGATTGCGTCCAGCGCGGCCACTTCTTCGCCATCGTCGACGAAGTCGATTCGATCCTGATCGACGAAGCCCGCACCCCGCTCATCATCTCCGGCCCCTCCGAAGAGTCGACAGACAAGTACTACCGCATCAATCAGATCATCCCGCGCCTCGTTCGCGGCGAAGTCATCGAAGGCAAAGAACCCGGCGAAAAATACTTCACAGGCGATTACACCGTCGACGAAAAACACCGCGCCGTCGCCCTCACTGAAGAGGGCGTCATGAAGATCGAACGCCTCCTCGGCCTCGGCAACCTCTACGAAGCCCAGAACATCGAATTCAACCATCACGTCCAGCAAGCTCTCAAAGCCCACGTGATGTACACCCGCGACAAAGAATACGTCGTCCGCCCCGGGGAAGACCCGAACGAACTCGAAGTCATCATCGTCGACGAATTCACCGGGCGCCTCATGCCCGGCCGCCGTTGGTCCGACGGTCTCCACCAGGCCATCGAAGCCAAGGAAAACGTCAAGATCCAACGCGAGAACCAAACCCTCGCCACCATCACCTTCCAGAACTACTTCCGTATGTACAAAAAGCTGGCCGGCATGACCGGTACGGCCGACACGGAAGCCGCCGAATTCGGCAAAACCTACAAGCTCGACGTCACCCCCATCCCGCCCAACCGCGTCGCCAAGCGCGAAGACGCCAACGACATCGTCTACCGCACCGAGGAAGAAAAGTTCCGCAACGCCGCCCGCGAAATCAAGGA
>CANIFK010000381.1 GCA_947466555.1 Acidobacteriota bacterium
CGTGACCACGATCGGCGGCACCCTGGCCGGTGAATTCCGCAAAGCGCTGCTTGACGAGTTTCCGAATGCCCGAGTGGCGATTTATGGCGTGGGGGACCGGTTGGTTCGGCTGGCCGGGCTGACGCGTGACGTCGAGGCGCTGGCGAATGCGTCGGCATCGATCGCGGCGATCCCGGGGCGCGATATGCCGTTGTTTTCGAGCATCGAGGCGGCGATGCAGCGGTTCGAGGAGGGCCGGGCGGCGGTCCGGATTCTGGTCGTGTTCGCCGAGGGGGCTCGGCAGGGTACTGGTGGAGAGCCGGGGACGCTGGCTTCCGCGATGGACGCCGCGCAGCGAGCCGGCGTGACGATCTATCCGGTGGCGGTCGCCGCGCAACTTGCACCGACTGTTTCCCGGACGACCACCACCCGGGGACAACTGTCGCGCCCGTCGAGCACGGGGTTCAGCGTTGCGTCGACGGCGGAGTTCCGCACGCTGGCCGAGAGCGGTGGGAAGGTGCTGTCCGTGCTGCCGAGCGGGAATGTTTTGCCGAGTGTTCTGGGCGAAGTGGCCAAGCGGTTGCGCGATTCCTATGTGGCGAGTTACCAACCGGCGGCCGGTGACAAAGAACGGCGACGGAAGGTGAAAGTGACGCTGCGGGAAAAGGGGGCCGGTAAAGTGATTGGCGGTGAGCGGACGGTGTTGCGATGATTCGGGCGGCCCTATTGCTGTTGGCTCCGGTTGTTTGGGCGCAGACGTCGCCGATGGATGTCCGGTTCGGGGCGCAGGCGGGAACGGTGCAGTTTTCGATTCCCGGCACGGCGGTGCCGCTGGTGGCCGAGGGCGCCGATTGGGTGTGTACGCTGGAGATCGTCTATCGCGTGGTGGACCGCGAGGGCAAGACGCTGGACCAGGCGACGGAGACGATTCCGGTTCGTTTGAACACTGCGCAGAAGCAGGCGGCGACGGCGCAACCGCTGGCGCTGACGCGGCCGTTGCCGAAGCACCCCGCGGCGGCGGAGTTCCGGGTGGAGATGACGGGGCGGCCGGCCGGGGTGACGTTCGCGGGTTCATTGCCGTTGGGGGCGGCCTCCTTTTCGACCGAGGTGAATTTGGCGCTGGTGCCGTTTCAGGTGGAGCGAGCCGGAGGGAGGTTGGTGACCGATTTGAAGGACGACGATGTGGTGGTGATGGATGGCGGGGAGGCGCGGAAGGCGAAGGTGTATGCGATTGGCGGGCGGCAGGCGGACGCGATGCCGTTGGACATTACTCTGCTGTTTGACCGGAGCGGGAGCATGCGGGCCGGTGCCGGGGGGGATCCGGAGATGTTCCGGAAGGGGATTTTGGAGGAGTTTCCGACGGCGCGGGTGGCGGTGTACGGGTTCAGTGAAAAGTTGATGCAGTTTACGTCGCATACGCGAGACGAGGCGGAGTTGCAGCGGGCGGTGTCGCAGTTGAACAAGGTGCCGCCAGCGGGGACGCCGCTGTACTGGGCGGTGGCGGAGACGATTCGGCGGTTCGACCGGAAGCGGCCGGCGGTGCGGATTCTGGCGGTGTTTTCCGATGGGTTGGACAGTGGCAGCGATGTGACGTTTGCACAGGCGATGCGGGAGGCGCAGGCGGCCGGGGTTGCGATCTACCCGGTTGTGGTGGCGAGTGTCGCGCCGCCGCCTCCTCCGCCGGGGGCGGGGCGCCGGGCGAAGAAGGGAAGCGCGGTGACGCCGATGATGAATGCGGCCGGAAGCGCGATGCAGTTCCGCCATTTGGCGGATTCTGGCGGGCTGGATATGTCATCCGCGCCGGGCATGAACAATCTGGCCTTACTGTTTAGAGAGTTGGGGAAGAAACTGCGGGACGCCTATGTCGCCGCCTATCAGCCGGCGGAAGGGGAGCGGAAGGTGCGGGTGGTGCTGCGCGATCCGTCGCGGGGAAAGGTGATTGGCGGGACGAGGACGGTGGTGCGGTAGTTGGCGAATTGGGCGGGTTGGACATGTCGGCCGCGCGGGCGCGGACAAACTGGCGATTCTCTTCCGAGGTACGTGCGGGATGGGTATGTCGCGGCGCATCGGCCCCGGGGGAGGGGAGCGGTAGGTGAGCGTGGTGCTGCGCGATCCGCCGCGGGGTAAGGTGATTGACCGGATTTGCCCAGGGGAGATCTGAAATTACGGAATCATCCGGTAGCACGGCTCCCGGGGGAATCCGGGTTATTTACGCAGCGCGGCCTGGGCGGCGGTGGTGGCGGCGTTGACGAGGTCGGCCGGCTTCATTTGCTTCTTCACGACGAAGGAAAAGAGTTCGTTCTTGCGGGCGACGACGAGCTGGCTGAGAGATTCGTTCCAAAAGGCTTTTTCGCCGACGCTGGGTACCCAGGAGAGTGCTTGGGGTTTGACGGTGAGTTGCTGTCCGTCGCGATCGACGGTGTAGCCCTTGGTGAGTTTTTCAAACCGCGCGTCGAGTTCCTTGATGGCGTTGGGGATGGGCTCGATGCGGATGCTGAAGGACTCATTGGCGCGCGCGGGCAGTCGGCGGCCACTGCGGAGCGCTTCGCGTAGTTGCGGGCCGGTGGGAGGGAGGCCCATCCAGATGTAGCCGCAGCTGTCGGCGCGGACGATGCGGATGGGCGTGGATTCGGGTATCTCGAAGACCTGCCGCAGATCCTGTTCGGGGAGATAGGAACAGGGGTCGACGGCGGCCAGGAAAAAAAGGAACAGCGGTGTCACGGTTAGGCTTTCAGGTGTTTGGCGAGGAAAGGAACGCCGGCGCCGCCGTGGAAGAGGTGGTCGCCGTCGAAGATTTCGTGCTGAGCGGATTCCGCGGCGCCGAGAGCGGTGTAGACCTGCTTGACGTGCGCGAAGGCCTCTTTGCTGGCGGCGATGGGGAAGATGGGGTCGCGTTCGCCGCTTTCGACGTAGAGCGGCCGGGGAGCGATGAGGCTGGCGACGTCGTAATTCTCGCACCAGTTAAGAATGCCGGGCACGTAGTTATCGATGCAGTGCGACATGGCGACGATGGAATCTTTGAACGTGTTCAAATAGCCGCTGATCATGGCCACTTTGAGGCGCGGTTCGAGGGCGGCGGCGAAACTGGTGACGGTGCCGCCACCGCTGATGCCCATGACGCCGACGCGGGCGGCGTCGATTTCCTTGCGGGTTTCGATCCAGTCGATGGTCCGCATAACGTCGTAGACGCGCCAGCCGACCATGGTTTCTCCGAGGAGCAGAGCGGCGCCGGCGACGGGTTGGCAGGCGGAGGTGCCGAGCCCCTTTTTCGAAGTGCGGGTATCGCGGCGGCAGCCGAATGCCATGGGTTCGATGGCGATGGCGGCCATGCCGGCTTCGACGACCTGGATGGCGAAGTCGTGCTGGTAGCCGGCTTTGTCGGTGCGGTCGCGGCCTTTGTCGTCGATGCCGACGATGTCATCGACGCCGCGGCCGTGGCCGGGGACGCAGATCATGGCGGGGACGGGGCCCTTGGCGGATTTCGGGGTGAGGAGGTAGCCGAGGACGGCGACGCCGGGTTGGGATTCGATGACGAATTTTTCGCGGCGGTAGGTGGGGAAGTCGCGGACTTCGAGGGTGATGGGGTTGAGGGGGGACTTCGACTTGGGGAAGCCGCCGACGAGCTCCTGGACCTTGGCGCGGAGCTTCTTCTGCCAGGCTTCGGTGGTCCGTTTATTGGCGGGTTTGTAAGTCAGCTGCAGGGGCGCGGCGGCGTGGCGGCGCATGGTGTAGGCGACGGGGTCGAAGGCGGGGAGGGAGACCTTGCTTTCAAAGCCGTTGAGGGCGCCGGTGTAGGTGGTTTCGGCGGCGGGGGCGGCGGCTGCTGTGGAGAGCGCGGCGGCGGCGAGGCCGAAGCGGCGGCGATTGATTTTGGCGGGCATTAGTCCTCCTTTTTGTTCCCTTTTTCCTGGAGCTTGTCCACAAGCGCGGTCGGGGGATTGACGAGCAGGGCGATGAGAACGACGAAAAACGCGGCGAAGAGCATGCCGCCGACGATCAACCAGTCCAACGCGGGAAGGAATATCACTTTCCTAGTTTAGCTGGTGGGGGTGGATATCGGCGGCGTTGAAATCTATGAAAAATGGAAGAAAAGGGACAAGGGTGGTTGTCCCCTTATTAGGAAAATGGATAGTGTGGGGGCGGGGGAGGGGGTGTTTAGATGTTGACGTCTTGGGCTTCGTCGAAGACGTTGGCTGGCAGTTTGATGCCGCCGATGCGGAGGCGTTCGAGGATGGCGGGCGTTTCGCCGCTCCATTCGAAACGGCCCTGCACCTTGCCTTCGGCCGTCACGCCGATGCGGCGGAAGCGGAAGATGTCGCGCACTTCGATGTGATCGTGCTGGATGCCGATTACTTCGGAGATGTTGATGATTTTGCGTGAGCCATCCTGGAGACGGGAAACCTGCACTACCATCTTGATGGCGCTGGCGAGCTGTTGGAGGATGACTTTGGTAGGGATTTCGAGATCCGCCATGAGGATCATCGCTTCCAGACGGGAGAAGGCGTCGCGGGGGGAATTGGCGTGGATTGTCGTCATCGACCCTTCCACACCGGTGTTCATGGCCTGCAACATGTCGAGCGCTTCGGCGCCGCGGCATTCGCCGACGACGATGCGGTCCGGGCGCATACGGAGGGCGGTGCGGACCAGTTGGCGCTGGTTGATGCCGCCTTCTTTGTTGAGATTCGGCGGGCGGGTTTCAAACTTGATGACGTGGCGTTGCTGGAGCTGGAGTTCGGCCGTGTCCTCGATGGTGATGATGCGTTCATCGGAGGGGATGAAGCGGCTGACGGCGTTGAGCGTCGTGGTTTTGCCGGAGCCGGTACCGCCGGAGATGAGGATGGTCGTCTTGGCCTGGACGCATGCGGCGAGGAACTGCAGCATGGTGGGCATGATCGTTTTGTTGGCGATCATTTCGTCACTGGTGATGACGTGGCGGCCGAAGCGGCGGATGGACAGCGACGGGCCATCGAGGGCGAGCGGCGGGATGATGGCGTTGACGCGGGAGCCATCTTTGAGGCGGGCGTCGACGATGGGTTGGGCTTCATCGACGCGGCGACCGACCTGGGCGACAATCTTTTCGATGATGTGGAGCAGGTGGGCGTTGTCGCGGAAACGGACCGGTGTGAGTTGCAGGCGGCCCTGGCGTTCGATGAAGACCTTGTCGAAGCTGTTGACCAGGATGTCGGAGATGCTGGCTTCTTTGAGCAGCGGCTCCAGGGGGCCGAGGCCGAGGACTTCGTCGAGCACCTCTTCGACGATCTTGTTCTGCTCGGCGGTAGTCATGGGGACGCGCTCATCATCGAGCAGCTTTTCCACGACGCGGCCGATTTCGCTGCGGACGCGTTCCTTGGGGATGGAGGAGACGCGGTCGACGTCGAGGACGCCGATTAACTTTTTGTGAATTTCCGACTTGAGTTCGAAGTAGCGGTCCGTGGTGCGGGCGGCGTTGGAGGTGGCCGGATGGCGTTCCTTCGGTGCTTCGCGTTCTGGCGCATTGGCGGCGCCGGGGCGCTTGGCGACGGGCGTTCCGGCGGGGCGCGGGGCTTTGGCAACGGTCTCGGTGGCCTTGGCGGCCATCAACTGGGCCAAAGACGGGCGGCCGGCGGGAGCCGGAGAGGATTCAGGCGGTTTGGGGTCGGTGGACACGCGTGGGAAAAATTCTCAAACCCAAGGTAGCATGAGAAGTTGCTGACAAGACGTCAATTTGCCCTCGCCGCGCTGGCCCAGGTGGCGCCACGGCGGCCGAACGTCTTGTTTGTGTTGTGCGAGGGGTGGAGGCGGCAGGCTCGGCCGGGGGCGCAGGTGGGGCGGCTGGC
>CANIFK010000382.1 GCA_947466555.1 Acidobacteriota bacterium
CGGCCAACGCCAATACGGGCAAACCGCGGGCGCTGCGCAGTGCGCGCGGCTTGCCGGTATTGGCGCTGGCCGGATTGCCGCTTGCCGGCGGGGCGATCACCACCGCCCTCTCCCTCTGGCCGTTCTGGCCGAAGCAAGGCCGGGAGGCGATGGCCTATGGCGACAGGCTGCGCGCGCTGCAAGCGCCATTGCGCGGTTGGGCGTTGGGAGCATTGGTTGCGGGCCTCGCGGTCTTGGCCGTACTGGGCAGTAAGCCCGGCTTCCCTCCCGCCGAATTCCCAGTCGCTGCCGCCGCGCACCTCCCTGCAGGTGGCGTTCTGCTCGCGCCCGACAAATATGGCGGGTTCTTAATTTATCGGGATAACGGATCACGCCGCGTCTACTTTGATGGACGCAGCGATTATTACGGCGCCGAATTCCTCAAAGAGTACGTCGCGCTGATCGAATTGCGCGCCGGTTGGGAGGAAACGATGCGGAAATACGGCTTTACTCACGCCTTGTTGCCCGCACGGTTCTCCCTCATCCCGGCACTGGAGAAAAACGGCTGGAAAAGACGCTATTCCGACGCAACTTCCGTATTGTTGGAGCGGAACTTTTAGCGCTATGCTGTGTTGTTACGATATCAGGATTGCCTCCGTGTCCCCGTCATGGCTCGAATTGTGCCTTTTCGTGTCTGGCGTCACCGATCCGGCCGGTACTCTTGTTTAAGGAAAGTGGATGGATCGCCAGAAACTACTCATGATCTTTGGAGGCGCCTTCGTCGCCGCGGCGCTGTTGACGTGGTTTCTGTACTCGCAGACCGTTGCGCCCAAGAAGGACAAAATGGTGACGGTGCTGGCTGCTTCGGCGGATCTGCCCGCTGGTACGCGAGTGCAGAAGGTGCACTTGAAGAAGATCTCCATCCCACAGGCCACCGCCCCGCGCGGGACTGTCGCCGAAGAGGCGCAGGCGCTCGACCGCGCGCTGCTCTACCCCGTCACGCAGAACGAGCCGATCCTCTCCACCCGCCTGTCGAGCGTCACCGGCGCCGATGGCATCGCCTCCCTCATTGAACCCGGCAAACGCGCCGTCAGCGTATCGGTCGCCGATGCGGCCAGCGCCGGCGGGCTCATTCAGCCCCGCGCGCACGTCGACGTCCTGTTCACCAAAACCGGTTCGATGGCCGAAGCTGTCACGACCACTGTTCTCGAAGATGTGATCGTCCTTTCCATCGGACGTAACGTGGAAGCCGCTGCCGCCGTCACTGCTACCGGGGCCGCTGCTCCCGCCCCGACGGCGCCCTCCACGGGCAACCGTTCGGTGACGTTGCTCGTCACTCCGGAGCAGGCGCGCATTGTGGAATTGGCCAAGAACCAGGGCAAAATCAGTTTGTCTCTGCGGAATCCCAAAGATGCCGCCAAGAGTGAAGAGGTGCTGTCGGCGACATCGGAAACGATTGACCCGGGCCTCATGCTCCGAACCGCCAAAGCACGCGCCATGCAGACGGGACGGATGCCGTCGCGGGCGATGATGAATGTTCCGAATTTGAAAGATGATAAGGCCTGGGCCGCGCTGGTCGGCGATGATCCGTCGCAACCGCGTCCGCCCGTGCCCGTGAGAACGACCGTGGAGAAGAAAGAGCCGCCCAAGCCGCGGGCGGTGATTGATGTTTTCCGTGGGGACAAACACGTACAGGAAACGTTCCAAGACTAAAGCTGCCATCCCCGAACCACACATGAACAATATTCGTCCTCTCTTCCGGTTGGCGGCACTGAGCGTTGCCGCAACTGCCTTAGTGGTGATCGCACAGACCGCTCCGCCCCGCGAATTAACCCTGACCATCGGTCGCGGCGAATTGTTGCAGTTCTCCAATGATGTGAAAACCGTGGCCACCTCGGAGCCGAAGATCGCCGACGTCTCGGTGGTTTCTCCGCGGGAAGTCATGATCAACGCCAAGGGCCTCGGCAAGTCCACCGTCGTCATTTGGGAATCCGGCGTCTCTCCCCGACGCATCAACGTCACCGTATTGGCCGATTCCATGGAGTTCGACGCCGTGAAGAAGAGCATCGTCGACGCCATGGCCGACGGCACGATTCAAGTCACCGGCAACCTGGAAACCATCGTGTTGAGCGGCAAGGCCACCAGCGTGGCCGCCTCCAAGAAGGCCGAAGCCATCGCCTCCACGTATTCCAAGAAGGTCGTCAACCTCATCCAGACGCCGCCCCCGGCCGAGCTCCGCCAGGTGATGCTCGAAGTGAAGTTTGCCGCCATCGATCGCATCGCCCTGCAGGAAGTCGGTTTCAACTTCCTCAGCCGCAACCCGAACACCCTCGGCGCGCTCTCCACGCAGCAGTTCTCCGGCGGCCGCTTCAGCCAGTTGCAGTTCCAGAATCAGAACTTCTCCAACACCACGCTGAACTTTGCCGACCTGCTCAACATGTTCGTTTTCCGGCCCGACTTGAACATCGGCGCCACCATCCGCGCCCTGCAATCGCGCAACTTGCTGCAGATGCTGGCCGAGCCGAACCTGATCGCGCTTGAAGGCAAAGAAGCCAGCTTCCTGGCCGGCGGCGAGTTCCCGTTCCCCACGCTGACCGCCACCTCCACCGGCGGCGCCACAGCGCCCGTCGTCACCGTGCAGTTCAAGAAGTTCGGTGTACAACTTGATTTCAAACCGGAAATCACGGCCGATAACCGCATTCATCTCAAGCTGCGCCCGCAGGTCAGCTCGCTCGATTACGCCAACGCGGTCACGCTCCAGGGCTATCTGATCCCCGCCGTCGCAACGCGCTTCGCGGAAACCGAAGCGATCCTCAACGACGGCGAAAGCTTCGCCGTGGCCGGGTTGATCGACAACCGCGTCATCACCTCCATGAGCCGCGTGAAGTGGCTCGGCGACGTGCCCGTCGTCGGCCAACTCTTCCGCAGCCGCTCAACCAAGAAAACCAACGAAGAACTGCTCGTCGTCATCACGCCGCGTTTCGTGAAGCCGCTTGCGGCCGACCAGAAGCCGAAGATGCCGGATTGGGTGGAGGACTTCCTCCCGCCCACTCTGCAGGACAAAGGCGCCGGCGGCAAGAAGCGGCCGAAGGCCACTGCCGACCAGAAGAAGGACGCGGCGAAGCCGGAGTTTATTGGACCGCGTGGACACCAGGAACCCAAGTAACGTTGCCTCCATGGAACGTCGCGCGCGCGGCGAGGGCGGCTCTGCGTCCTTCCAGATGGTCGTGCTGCTGGTTCCCGTGGTGTTCGGCCTGATGGGCTTCGCCGTCGATCTCGGCCGGCTCTACAGCGCCCGCAACGATCTGAAGAACGCGGCCAACGCCATGGCCCAGGCCGCCGCCGCCGAACTCTCCGGCACCGCCGTGGCCCTCGAAAATGCCAACACTGCCGGCAATTACGCCGTCAGCATCGCCAACGGCCGCGGCAATCTGTACGACTTCGGCGGCCTGCAAATCGGCCAGTCGACAGGCAGCCTCAATAGCGATGCGCCGCTGCTGAACTACTACGACACGGTCGCCGCCGCGCTCGGCACAGAGGGCGCTACCGGCAGTGAAGCCGGCGGCACCACGGCGCGCCACGTCAAAGTCACCGTGCGCGGCGAAGCCCCGCTCGTCTTCTGGCGCTTCCTGTCGCTCGCGCAAGAAGGCAAATTGAATCTCGTCGCCCAAGCGGTCGCCGGCGTCAGCGCCCCGGTCTGCCAGGCCTGCGGTGTGGAGCCCATCGGCGTCCAGGCCATCTCGCAGGACGACACCACCGACTTCGGTTTCGCCGTCGGCTCCCGTTACACCCTCGGCTATCTCTGCAACGGCGGCCCCACGCCCGGCGCTATCGCCAACACAGTGCAGCGCGTCCCCTACGTCCTGCTCAATCGCTATAACGAAGCCGCCACCGTTCTCGCCGACGAAAACACCCAGCTCTACCGCATCGGCGCCCTGGGCCTGCCAGCCAACACCGATTCCACTTTCTCCTGCATTCGCTACAACGCCGACGAAACCATCTGGGTCAACGCCGCCCCGCTCAACTGCAATCAGAATCGCGTCAACACGCAGATCACGACGTTCCTCTGCGGCCTCGCCGCCCGTTTCGATAACACCACCGTTCCGGCCGCCTGCAACGCCGTCGCCGAAACCGACACGATCTTAAGCGCCTCAACCATCGATACCGACATCTCCGATCTCGACGACTACACCTCCTACACCGGCAACCGCCGCCGTGTGATCACCGTGCCCATCATCGACACGGCCTCCACCTCTACCATGGTCGTCCTCGGTTTCCGCCAGTTCCTGGTCGAGCCCAATACCAACGACGTCACCCTCAATGTCGCCGATCAGAACGGCCGCTTCTCCGCTCTCTATCTCGGCACGGTAATGCCCGTGCGCGCTGGCCGCATCGATGGCTGCACGCTCACTAGCGGCCCCGGCAAGGTGGTTCTGCACCAATGATCACGCGCCGCCGCCAGCAGGGGAACACGCTCATGGAAGCCATGCTGCTGCTTCCCATTCTCTTCATGCTGTTGTTCGGCATGGTGGAATTCGCGCGCCTCAGCTGGACGTACTTCACGCTGCAGAAGATGCTCTACACCGTCGGCCGCTACGCCGCCACGCAGCCCGCCGTCAACTTCTGCGATGATGCCGACCCCATCCTCACCGACGCCAAGAACCTCGCCATCCGCGGCGTGGGCGATGCGGCCGGCGATCTGCAACTGCCCAATCTCACCGCCGATCTCATCACCATTCGCCTGGAGCGCATTCAGGTCGACACCTCCGCGCTCGGCGATTGCGAATGCTCCGCCACCGGCTGCGATAACGAGCAAGGCGGCCGCGGTCCCGATTTCGTCGTCGTCACCGTCAACGGCGGCTACTCCGTTCGCACGAACATCCCCTTCGTGCCGTCTGAAACGTTCCTGCTCCGGCCGGTTGTGAGGGTTGCCTATGGCGCTCTATAACCGCGATGTCACCCGCGCCCGCCGCGCCGCCCAGGGCGGTCAGGCAGCCGCCGAATACGTCATCGTCTCCGCCGGCGTGCTGCTCCCCGTCACCATGATGCTGGTCTTCACCGCACAGTTGCTGTGGGTCTGGCAGTCGGCCGTGGAATGGACCCGCGAAGGCGCCCGCTACGCCGCCACGCACTGCTATCAAGGCGGCGGCGACAACGTCCGCGCCTGGATGCGCACGCACGTCCCGGTGAACCTCGATCAGCAGGAGTTCTCCGCCGGCACCGCCGAAATTCAGCTGAACTACTACACCCGCAACGCGGAGACCGGCACGCTCGAAGAGTTCGCCTGCTCCGGCGGCGACTGCAGCACCGAATGCGTGCCCGACGCCGTCACCGTCCGCATCACCGGGTATTCGTACCGAACATTTCTGAACTACCTCGGCCTGCCCCCCGTGCAGATGCCGAATTTCATGACATCCTTGCCCATAGAAAGCGCTGGCTGTGACCCCGAAGCGGGCACCTGCTTGCCGTAGGAGAAGAGAGCGAATCGTATGTCCTTTACGTTATTAATTGCTTCCGCGGATGAACAGGTTCGCGATCTCGTTCGCGACAGTCTGGCGAACACGCCCAACGCGCGCATCGTCGCCGAATACCCCGACGTCACGCCCAATCTCTACATCCGCGTGCTCCAGGACGTCGAACGCCACCCCGACGCTGCCCTCTTCCTCGACATCTCCTCCGATCCCGTCAACGGCATCAAGTCGCTCGAAAAGCTGAAGCAGGCCGTGCCCGATCTCTACGTCATCGTCTGCGACTATTCCGAAGACGGCGAGAGCATCCTGCTCACCATCCGCAGCGGCGCCAA
>CANIFK010000383.1 GCA_947466555.1 Acidobacteriota bacterium
ATTTTTGATTACAACCCGAAGGAGCCGCTGTCGGACCATGTGGTGCATTTTGATCATGCGCCGGGGAGCGATCGGGCGGAGAAGTTTGAGATTGCTTCGTCGGCGTACCGGTTGCGGCAATCGAAGTGTTTTCTGGCGAGCGGGGACGCGTTGACTTGTACCACTTGCCACAATCCGCATGCGGTGACGACGCAGTTCGACGCGGCTTGTTCGGGGTGCCATAAGACGCTGGCGACGTCGCATCCGGCGGCGAAGAAGGACTGCGCGACTTGCCACATGCCGAAGCGGCGGACGGAGGATGTGATTCACGTTGTGGTGACGGACCACAAGATTCAACGGCCGCCGGCGAAGAAGGTGGACTGGCTGGCGGCGCGGACGGAGCGGCACGAAACGATGGGGACGACTTCGTATCAGGGGGAAGTCGCATTGTATTATCCGGCGAAGTTAGACAGCGACTTATACCCGGCTGTGGCGCAGGTGATGAATCAGAGTAACTTGAAGGCGGGGATTCCGCGGCTGGAGGCGGCGCTGGCGAAGCAGCAGCCGGGGCATCCGGCTTACTACGTGCAGATGGCGCAGGCGTATCACGCGACCGGGGAGATGGCGAAGGCGATTCCGTATTATAAGAAGGCTCTGGAGAAGGACGGGAGTTATTTGCCGGCGCAGCGTTCGATGGGGGCGACGCTGGCGCAGATGGGGCAATTGGCCGAGGCGCAGGCGGCGCTGGAGGGGGCGACGAAGGGGCATCCGGAGGATTCGCTGGCGTGGCTGGAGCTGGCGCGGGTGTACCGGCAGCAGCAGAAGGGCGCGGACGCGCTGGCGGCTGTGCGGAAGGCGGTTTTATTGGAGCCGGAATTGGTGGACGGGCATGTGGCGCTGGGGATGATTTTGTTGGACGGGGGCGACCGGGCGGGGGCGGAGACGGCGTTCCGGGCGGCGTTGCGGGAGCAGCCCGACCAGGCGGATGCGCATACGAATCTGGGGAATTTGTTGAACGCGAAGGGCTCTGTGGCGGAGGCGGAGAAGCACTTTGTGGATGCGATCCGGTATCAGCCGCGGAACGTGGCGGCGCGGTACAACATTGCCGTTTTCCTGGCGAATTTGCGGCGGTTTGCCGATGCGATTCCGCATGCGCGGGAGGCGGTGGCGCTAGAGCCGGGGAACTTGAATAACCGGGATTTGCTGGGGAATTTGTATGCGGCGGGGCGGCAGTGGCGGGAGGCGGTGATTCTGTATCGCGAGACTTTGAAGATGAACCCGGGATTTCCGCGGGCGCAGTTAGGGTTGGGGACTGCGTTGGGCGCCATGAATGACTTCGCTGGCGCCCGTATTTATTTGACGCAGGCCGCACAATCGGCGGATCCGGCTGTGCGGGCGGAGGCGGCGGAATTACTGCGGACGCTTCCGTGAGCGGAGGGCGGCCATTGTGACCAAGCCGGCGGCGGCGAGGGCGACCGAAGAGGGTTCGGGGGTCTGTGTTTGCGCGGGAGAGGCGTCGTTGACGAAGACGATGCCGCGCATGCTGGACGGGCCGTTGGCGATGAAGGTGTCGACGAACTGGCCGGCGGCGGTGTAGCGGACGACGGTGTTGCCGGCGTAATTCAGGACGTATAGCAGGCCATCGGGGCCGAAGGCCATCCCGTCGGGGCCATTCAGGTTAGCGCCGCCGGCGAAGTCGGGGAGTTGGGTGCCGTTGGGGGCGAAGGCGAGAATTTGATTGCCCCAGGCCGGACTGTTGCCAAACGTGTCGGCGACGAGGAGATTGACGCCATTGAAGAGCAGACTGCCCATGCCTGTGCTGAGTGTCGGATTGTTGGAGACGAAGGTAGATACGAATGCCCCGGTCGAGTCGTATTTGAAAATGGATCCGGAGTCGGCGGTGCCGACGAAGAGATTCCCGGCGGCGTCGAAGGCGATGCCGGTGATATCGGAGAGAGGGTTGCCGGAGGTAAAGTTGCCCATGAACGCTCCCGTAGTCCCGTTGAACTTTTGGACCGATGTATCCGCGCCCACGTAGACGTTGCCATCCGGGCCGACGACGATGGGCTGGGGGAAGCTGTTGGTGGTGGCGAAGGTGCCGATGAAGGCACCCGTTGCCGGGTTGTATTGCAGGACGTTAGCGCCCGCTTCGTTGATGACAAGCAGGTTGCCGTTGGGCCCAATGGTGATGCCCTGAGCGTTGACGAGCCCATTCCCGGAAATGCTCTGGAGAAGGGTCCCGGTGGATGAGTATTGATGCAGATCGCCGCCGCCGCCGCCGCGGCTGGTGATGAAAATCGATCCCGCAAAGGCCGCTGGGGCGGCTAGGGCGAGGGCAAGTACCGTGAGTGTTGTTTTGTTTTTCAAGAGAGTTCCTTCGAAGGTGGACACTCTGCTTGCGTGATTGGGGGGAGGATGTTCTCACTCGATCTCTCCCATTTGGCGGCGCGGATGCTATTTCCTGCCCCGGTTGCGGAGGGCGGCGATGGTGACGAGGCCAGCGGCGGCTAGGGCGATGGATGAGGGTTCGGGGGTTTCTGTTTGCTCGGGAGCGGCGTCGTTGACGAAGACGATGCCGCGCATGGAGCCGGGGCCGTTGGGGATGAATGTGTCTACGAACTGGCCGGCGGCGGTGTAGCGGACGACGTTGCCGCCGGCGTAGTTAACGATGTAGAGAAGGCCGTCGGGGCCGAAGGCCATGTTGTCGGGGCCAAGGAGATTCGCGCCGCTGGCGAAATCGGCGAGCTGGTTGCCGTTGGGGCCGAAGGCGAGGATCTGGTTGCCCCAGCCGGCGTGGGCAGGGGCAAAGGTGGCGGCGACGAGGAGATTGGGGCCGTTGAATAGCAGGGCTCCGGCGCCGCTGACGATGGGAGGGATACCGGTGGCGAAGGTGGACAGGAGCGTGCCGGTGCTGCTGAATTTCAGGATGTCGCCGGCGTTGCCATCGCTGACGAAGAGGTTGCCGGTGGTGTCGAAGGCCAAGCCGCTGACGGAACTGAGACGATTATCGGTGGCGAAGACGCCGAGGGGTGCGCCGGTGAGGCCATCGAAGCGCTCGACGGTGGAACTGGCGCCGACGTAGACGTTGCCATCGGGGCCGACGAGGATGGGTTGGGGGTACTTGTTGGTTGTGGCGAATACGCCGATGTAGGCGCCGGTATCGGGGTTGTATTGGAGGACGTTTCCGGTGCTTTCGCTGACGACGAGCAGGTTGCCGTTGGGGCCGACGACGAGGCCCTGACCATTGACGAGGCCGTTGCCGGAAATGGATTGGATGAGGGTTCCGGTTTGGGTGAATTGGAAGAGGTCACCGGTGGCCTGTCCGCGGTTGGCGATGAAGATGGAGCCGGCGAAGGCTGAGGGGATGGCGAGGGTGCAGGCGAGTAGTGTTGTTATTGTTTTGTGGGTCAAGAGCGTTCCTCCGAGTGTGGACACTGGAGATACGCGGTTTCGGGGAGGATCTGATCAGCGTGTGCGGATTTTATTTCCGACTCATGTCGGCGGGGTGGAAGATGTCGGCGACGGATTGGAAGCGGAGGACTTGGGTGACGCGGAGTTTGGGGCGGGGCGCGGTGGTGAATTGGCCGAGGAGGATGGCGTCGATGGCGGAGCCGTCTTGTTTGGTCTTTTCTACGACGGCGTTGAGTTTGGCTCGTTCGGCGGGGGGTAGGGCAGGTTCGATGTCGATGGCGGCGGGGAGTTCGGGGCAGTCGGTTCCATAGAGGCCGGCTCGTTCGGGGGAGTAGCGGTAGCGGCCGCGGATGGCGACCGTTTTGCCGTGCCAGTAGGGCAGGTTGTGGAAGACGGTGCAGATGTCCTTGGCGGCGGCGAGTTGGCGATCCAATTCGCGGCTGGGGCCCCACCAGGCGTGGTCATTGGGATCTTTGAAGGCGTTGAATTGGATGATGCGGGTGATCTGCAGTTCGGCGGGGTAGGTGCCCAGGTGGCCGAAGATGCGCGCCCAGCGTTCTGTGCCATCCGGGTTGCGTATGACGCTGCCGGGTTGCTGGGAACGGAACTCGCCTTCGACGGTCAGTTCAATTGCTTTTCCTTCGTCCAGGGCGTCGGTGAACAGGGGGCGGGTGCGTTTGTTCTCGGCTTCGCCGAGTTGCGTCATTACGTGAATGGCGGCGGCCCGCTTGACGCCATCGACCAAGGCCGGGCCGGGGCAGGTGGGGTCATAGAGGTTGGCGATTTCCTCGCCGGCGCGGTAGCGGGCCTTGAGGGTGATTCGCTTGCCGTGGAGTTCGTCAAGGCGTTGGAATACGTCGCAGACCGATAGCGGTGACTGGCCGCTGAGAGTTGCGGCAAGGGCGAGCAACAGGAGAAGCGCGTGACTGGGCATCGCTCCTATTGTCGCCCTGACGGGACGCACGTTTGCCTTAGAGGGAACGCTTTCGCGTGCGGAGGGCGGCGATTGTGACGAGACCGGCTGCGGCGAGGGCCATGGAAGCGGGTTCGGGGACGGTTCCCGGTTGTGGAGCGGCGTCGTTGACGAAGGCGATGCCACGCATGGAGCCGGGACCGTTGGTGATAAACGTGTCGACGAAGGCGCCCGTGTTGGTGTATCGGACGACGCTGCCACCGGGATAGTTGGCCGCATAGAGCAGGCCATCCGGGCCGAAGGCCATGGCGTTGGGGCCGTTCAAGTTGGCGTCGTTGGCGAAATCGGCGAGTTGGTTGCCGTTGGGATCAAAGGTCAGGATCCGGTTTCCCCAGAGAGGGCCGCCGGAGCCGAAGGTGGCGGCGACGAGGAGATTGGCACCATTGAAAAGGAGTCCGCCCGCGCCATTGGCGAGAGCCGGCTGGCCGCTGACGAACGTGGACACGAAGGCGCCGGAGCTGTTGAATTTCGTTACCTTGCCATTGACGCCATCGCTGACGAAGAGATTGCCGCTGGCGTCGAAGGCCATGCCGGAGGCGGAATTGAGCCCGGAGGCGAAGGTGCCGATGAGGGCGCCGGTGAGGCCGTTGAAGCGCTGGACGGAGTTGCCGGCGCCGACGTAGAGGTTGGCATCGGGGCCGAAGAGGATGGGTCCGGGGAACGCGGCGGTGGTGGCGAAGGTGCTGATGAACGCGCCGGTGGTGGCGTTGTATTGCAGGACGTTGGCGCCAGATTCGTTGGCAACGAAGATGTTGCCGTTGGGGCCGACGGCGATGCCCTGGCCGTTATTGAGGCCGTTGCCGGGAAGAGATTGGAGGAGGCTCCCGGAGGATGAGTATTGGTAGAGATCGGCACTACCGAAATCGCGGCTGGTGATAAAAATGGAGCCGGCGAAGACGCTGGACGATGCCAGTGCGCTTACCAGCATCGTCAGGACTGCTTGAGAATTCAGAAAAATTCCTTACAACGGCGATCACTCTCCTTGCGTGATCGGGGTGCGGAAGTTATCAAGCTGTCGCGATTTATTTTGCGTCGCGCCAGTTGTCGCCTTCGCCGACTTCGACGACCAGGGGGACGTTGAGTTCTTTGACGCCTTCCATGAGCCGTTTGACCATGGCGCGGAGGGTTTCGACTTCCGCCGGCGGGGCTTCGAAGACCAGTTCGTCGTGGACCTGGAGGATCATTTTTGATTCCATGTTCGCGGCGCGGAGCTCGTCGTGGATTTGGATCATGGCTACTTTGATGAGATCGGCGGCGGTGCCCTGGAGGGGTGTGTTTACCGCCGTCCGTTCGGCGAAGCCGCGGACGTTGGGGTTCTTCGAGGTGATGTCGGGGATGGGGCGGCGGCGGCCGTAGAGGGTTTCGGCGTAGCCGGTTTCGCGGACGTGGGCGATGGTCTCGTCGATGAAC
>CANIFK010000384.1 GCA_947466555.1 Acidobacteriota bacterium
CACCAACTCCGACATCTCCAACGCATTCGAAATCCGCTGCCCCGGCGTCTGCGCCCGCCGCAACGCCAACATCATCCGCTCAACCTCGGGGCTCGTATCGGAAATCATCGTTCGCCCCCATCATACCGCCCGCAATCGCCCCACCAGATCCCCCACCCCCAGTCGCGGCCCCCACGCCTCCACATGCTTCCAATCCAAATCCCCGCCCTGCGCCTTCACCACCGCTTGCACGTCCGCCCAATGCCGCGCCACCGCCCGCTTCCCCTTGTCAAACCACCGCAACTTCGCCAGCACCACATCCTCCGGACTCGCCACCGGCACCCTCACATCGGCCAGAAAATCCACCCGTTCCAACCGCTTCCGTTCCAACTGCACCATCCCAAACGCATCGGCATTCGCGGGATAGAAGTGGAACTTCGTCACGTCCATCATCGACAGCAGATAAAACGGTTTCGAACTCCGCCACGCCGCTTTCGCCGAACCCAGGTCGAAGTAGAACTCCGTGCCCGCCATCATCGCCAGCCGCTCCAGCTGCGCTTCATTCATCATCACCAACAAATCCACATCGTTCGAACTGCGCGCCTCCCCGTACACACTGCACGCCGCCGACCCCACCACCGCGAAGTCCGCCCGCACCATCTCCAACAGCCCCAGCAACTCTTCCGCCGACCGTACATTTTTCTTCATAGTTCCCTCTCATCGAACCAAATGGAACCGCTCCTGCCGTCCCAATACCCACTCCATCTTCCCGTCCGCACGCATGTGCGCCTCTTCTTCCATGCCGATAAAAACCTCGGTCCCGCCCCATTCGGCCACCGGGACTTTCGCCGACAGTTCAATCGAAAACCACGTCCCCGGCTTCAACGGAACGTCGCCACGCCCCGGCACGCCCTGCTGCCGGTCCCACAGCCCAATCAGAGGTCCCGCGCCATGCCCGTGGTCCCCGATCGGGTGCGTATAAATCGTGCCCTTAATCCCGGCGTCCAGCACATCGGCCAGCGCCTCGCTCAACACCGCGTTCCCCGTCAGCCCCGGCTTCATTCGCGAAAGCAGCAGATCCTGCATCCGCTTGCCCTTCTCCAGCGCCGCGGTAAGCCCCGCCGGGGGCCCCGTTTCGCCGGGACGTAGAACGTAACCCATATGTTGCGTATCGGTATTGAGGCGCATGGATGAGAGGCCAAAATCGACGTGCAATACGTCGCCCCGCTCAATCACCGCCGGCCCGTCTTCGCTCAGGAAACTTGCCCCCGCCTTCCCCGGCTTCTGCACCCGTACCGACGGCTGAAACCACGTCCCAAACCCGCCCTCCAATGCCCGCTGCCGCAGCCACCACACAACGTCCTCATTCGTCGTCACCCCCGGCTTCACCACCTCGCTCGAAAACCCTCGCGCAATCAATGAATGCGCGTTCTCCTGCAGCCGCCGGTACAACGGCAGCATCTCCGGCAACCGCGTCTCCACGTACTCCAGCGCCAGCAACTCCGCCCGCTTCAATTTCCCCCGGTTCTCCGCCCCCAGCGCTTCTTCCAATTGCTCCCGCTCCCCGGCCGACAACCCATCGGCAAACGCATGCGTCTGCGAGATGTCGATGGCAATATTCTTCGGACTTCGCTCATCCACCAGCTTCCGCAATAGTTTCCACTGCGCGTCCCCCAACAGCTCCCGGTTCTCCACCGCCGGGTCCCGATAGACGGTAAACAATCCCCCTTGCGAATTCCCGCCCAGCGCCAACCGCTCCACGCCCAACTCCGGCCCCCGGTCAAACAGCACATAAATCGTGCGCCGCCGCGCCGCGAACGTCGTCGGCGAGACCAGCGAGTAAAACACCGGGTCTTCGTTATACTCCCGCGATACAACCAGCCACATCGCCACGTCGTGCTTCCGCATCAACGGCGGCAGCACCCGTTCCAACCGCGCCTTAACCCACTCCTGTTACGTTGCCGCCTGCTCCCGCAACGGCGGCATCGCCGCCTGGCCCCACGCAATCATCGGTATACAAACAGATAACAAGAATCGCATTCGCATAGGATATCCCCTACTAACATTGACAACCGCCGGCTTTTGCTTCATACGATGGAATGTGGAATTGTTTTCGAAGGTGTGGGTCGTCATTCCCACCTACAATGAACGGGAGAATCTACCCCCGCTCGTCTCTGCCATCTCTGCCTCCCAGGTACCCATCGATCGGATCTTAATCGTCGACGACGCCAGTCCCGACGGTACAGCCGCCGTCGCCCGCGCCCTTCCCAACGTACAGGTACTCGAACGCACTCATCCCCGCGGCTACGGACACTCCATGCGCGCCGGCATCCAGCTGGCCCTCCGCTCCGGAGCCACCGCCGTCGTCACCATGGATGCCGATCTCTCTCACGATCCCGCCATCCTCCCCCAACTCCTCGCCGCCCTCGAACACGCCGATGTCGCCGTCGGTTCCCGCTACTGCCGCACCGGCGCCCTTGTCGAAAACTGGTCGCTGCACCGGCTTGTCATCAGCCGGCTCGCCACCGCCCTCGTTCGTCTCTGCACCGGCGTCACTCTCGCCGATCCCACCAGCGGCTTCCGTTGCTGGAATGCCGCCTTTCTTCGCAGCGTCGATCTCAACGCCATTCGCTCCGGCGGCTTCGCGTTTCTCTACGAGCTGCTACTGCACGCCCGCCGTGCCGGCGCCAGCTTTCACGAAGTGCCCAACGTCTACCGTGGACGCGTCCACGGGGAGTCGAAGCTGAATCTCGCCATCGTCCTCGAAGCCGTGCGTCTCATGCCCAAGCTACTTTCGCTCCGCCTCGCCGGCGGTATCCGAACCTAGCCCTGTAAGTGCAGACCCTTGTGAATGGCGTACAGCGCCAGTTCCAAGCGATCCGAAACTCCCAGCTTGTCGAAGATGTTGTGCAGATGGTTCTTCACCGTCTGCTCGGAAATAAACATCTTCTCGGCCATTTCTTTGTTCTTGTAGCCCTGCGCCACCAACGCCACAATTTCGCGCTCGCGCGTCGACAACGGAGACCGCTCCCGGCCCTGTTTCCCGCCGCCCTGCTGCGCCATCTCCGAACCCGGTGTGGCAAACTGCCGCATCACCGCAGCCGTCGTGTGCGAATCCAGCCAGATCTCGCCCGCGAACACTTTCCGGATCGATTTCACGATCAGGTCCGGCGCCGTCTGCTTCAATACAATGCCCGAACAGCCCAGCTTCATCGCCTGCACGAATTCGTTCTTGTCTTCCGAAGCCGTCAGGATGATCACGCGCGTCCGCTTGTTCGTCTGCTGCAACGTCTCCAGCGCGCCTAGCCCATCCAGGTTCGGCATCCGCAGATCCAACAGCAACACGTCCGGATTCGTCTCGTGCACCACATCCAGCACGCCGCGCCCGTCGCCGGCTTCGCCCACGACGTCGATGTCACTCTCCAACGCCAAGAGCCGCTTGATTCCGTCGCGGACAATCGGATGGTCGTCAGCGATGACAATCCGAATTCGTTTCTCGGCGGTGTCTTCCCCCTGGGGGATGTCCATGATAGCTGTACCGTTCGTCATTATGTTTTCCAGCACCACGCTTCCGATGGTAAAGGCGCTCTAGTACGGGGTCAACTGAGAGTACCCCTACTATTCACGCACGAAACAACTTATGCAGTTCTAAGGAATCACCTTATGAGCCCCGCATAATTTCAGCGTGGCCCCCTCCTCGTCACCTGCATAGATCTCGGAAAATTTGGAGATCTATAGCATATCAGATACAACTGTTTCAACAAGTTGCATCTAAGTCTACGCCCTGGACTTTCTGGAAATTACTAGGAATTCTTCTTACAATTCCCCGGCCGCTTCTCGCAACTTCTCCGCAAAGTTCCCACCCGACTCGGTCCACAACGATCGCCGCTCAATCTGTAAAACCTCGTCCAAAGAGTGGACGTACTTTAATAATCCCTTCAAGTTCGAGCGCGCGTACCATGCCGCATTCGGTAACTCCGCCTGCGGCAAAAACCACGTGTCCAACCCGAAATCCACCCGCAAGTGTTCCGCCTTGCTGTCCTCATCTCCCAACGGAGAATCGCTGAACCGCGGCCCGAAACACTGTATCGTCACCCGCGCCGGAGCCAGCTTCCAGTCTTTCTCATAGGTCCACAACCCCCACCACGTCTCAAAACTATAGGCGCAGTCGTCGTGCAGGAAATCCCCCGCCTCCTCGGCCACCAGCTTCGGGTCTACCGGGTCCAGATACGCCCGCTCCAGTAAGTACGGCTCCGCCGTCGACACCGCCTGCACCCGCAGCACCGAATCCGCCGGGTTCTCCGGAGAAAACGGAAACAGCTCCAGCGCCTTGCCGTACTGCCGCAACATACTCAGCGCGGAAAATCCACGCAACCAACAGGAATAGTAAAGGTGGTCCGCCACGCTTCTATTTTGACAGCATCTCCAGCTGCAGCCTAGCCCGCCGCGCCTGTTTCCGCAACGGAACACTCTGCGGGTCTTTCTTTACCAACTCATCCAGATACTCCGCCGCCCGCTCCACCTCCACCCGCGCCTCGGCGTCCCGGCCCTTCTCATGCAACAACATCCCCAACTGCTGGTGCATCCCCGCCAGCCGCCGCAACGCCGGAAACCGCTCCGGATCATGCCGGATCTCCTCCACCTTCGCCCGGATCTGCGCCCGCATCGTCGAAATCTGCTCGTCCTCGCTCATCGATCCCGCCGCGTCGCTCCCACACACTTCCCGCAGCCGCCGCACCAACGGCGCCACCCGCCCCGCCTCCTCGCAATACCCCTTCGCCTCCGCCTCCCGCCCCACAATACTCTCAAGTGCCGCCAACTCCACCAGCGCCCGCCCCGTATACTCGGCCGACTTCACCTCCCGCGCCACCCCCAGCGCCTCCAACAACAACCGCCGCCCCTCTTCGGCCTCACCCCGTTTAGCCAGCGCCGGGCCCAGTTGCAGAATCAACCGGTAGTACGGATTCGCCGGTCCCAACGGCCGCCCAAACACCCGCTTATACTCGGCTTGCAACGCAATCGCCCGCTTCGCTACCTCTATCGATTCCCCACTCTCCCGCCGCGCCTGTAGTGCCAGCGCCAACAGCGGTAACGACACCGACTTCGATTCCAACGCCGCCGGGTCCTTCTTCGCCGCCCAGATCCGATCCGCCAGATCGTGCGCCTTCTGCAACGCCTCCACCCCCCCGTCCGTGTTGCCCTCTTCCAATCGCGCCGCCCCCACCCGCCGCCACGCCGCCGCCATGTCCAACTCCATCCCCTTCTCCCCCGACGCCTCCACCTCCCGGATCGCCGATTCCATCGTCGTCCGCATCGCCTTCCGGTCCTCCCCCGCGTTCACCACCTGCGTCGGCCCGTTCTGCAATACGGACCGCACCACCGTCCGCATCTGCGCCAACCGTTCCCGGTCCCGCTGCACCTCCCGCCATTGAAAATAACCAGCCGTCCCCACCCCCGCCATCACCGCGGCCGACAGCCCCACCGCCACCACATGCCGCTGCAAAAACTTCCCAGTCCGGTACAACAAGTCCTGCCGCCGCGCCCGTACAGGCTGCTTGGCTTTATACCTCTGCAAGTCCTGGTCCAGTTCCAGCACACTCCGATACCGCTCCTGCGCCTCCGCCCGGCAACACAGATCCCGAATCGCCAGCATGTCCCGGTCCGCCGCGGGAAAGGCTTCGCCCAGAATCACCCCCAGCGCATAGATATCGGAGCTCACCGACGGCCCCTCCCCCATCTTCTGCTCCGGACTCGCATAGTGCGGCGTCAAAAACGCCCGCGTCATCG
>CANIFK010000385.1 GCA_947466555.1 Acidobacteriota bacterium
CCCGACAAAGCCAGACGGACAAACGCGGACCCGATGAACCCGGCCCCGCCCGTTACGAGCAATCTCATTTGTGCTGCAGCTCCCAGTCGTAATTGATGCCCGGATCGTTATAAGAAATCCGGCCTTCGTCGGCGGGATTGTAGATCCGGTTGGTCACGTACACGAGCATCGCCGGTTCGTGGCTGATCACCTTATACCCATGCCCCACGCCCGGCGGAATCAGAATCTGCCACGGCCGCAGCGCGCCCACGTAGAACGTGTTCCGCCGGCCGAACGCCGGCGAATCGGCGCGCAGGTCCACCAGCGCCACCTGGAACATGCCCGAGGCCGGCGACCAATAATCGGTCTGAAACCTGTGGATATGAAATGCCTTGATCGTGCCCGGCAAGCTCAGTGCCGCCGACACCTGCGTCGACTCATGCGGAAAATCCGCCACGCCGCCCTGCCCCATCCGCGCCACTTCCAAAAAGTAGCCACGGTCGTCAGGCCACAACGCGTACGGAATCACCTTCACCCCGGGAATCAACTGCTCCGCCTCAGCCTTCAGAATGACGTTGCCAATTCCCTTTTCTTCGTTCCAGGGAATCGAATACTCTACCGGCTCACTCACCTTTGCGCTCCAGCGTTTCGGCCACCAGATTGTTCGCCCGCAGCAGGCTTTCAAACGTACCGGCATCCGTCCACCAGCCGTCGAGCTGCGCGAACGTCATCGAACCCTCGGCGATGTAGGCGTTGTTGACGTCGGTGATTTCCAACTCGCCGCGGTCGCTGCGCTTCAGCTTCTGCACCTTGTCGAACACCGTCTCGTCGTACATATAGATGCCGGTGACGGCCAGGTTCGACTTCGGCTTCTTCGGCTTCTCTTCAATCCCCAGGATCTTTCCATCGGCCATCTCGGCCACGCCAAACCGCTCGGCGTCTTCCACTTCTTTCAGCAGAATCTTGGCGCCCGACGGCTGCTTCCGGAAATCCTCCACCGCCTCGCGGATGGAGCCTTCGATGATGTTGTCCCCAAGGATCACGCACAGCCGGTGCCCGGCGCCAAAGTGGTGCGCCAGCCCCAGCGCTTCGGCAATGCCGCCTTCGCCTTCCTGGTAGGTGTAGTCCAGGTGGGTCAGACCGAACTCCTTCCCATTGGCCAGCAGACGCAGAAAATCGCCCGCGTTCCGTCCGCCCGTCACGATCAGAATGTCTTCAATACCCGCATCGACCAAGGTCTGAATCGGGTAGTAAATCATCGGCTTATCGTAGACCGGAAGCAGATGCTTGTTCGTAATTTTGGTGAGCGGAAAGAGGCGGCTTCCCGTCCCTCCAGCCAGCACAACACCCTTCATTGCCATGTGTAATCCTGTGTCCCATGATACACTCGCCCCTCGTATGAAGCTTCATCGTTGGAAAAACATCCCGCTCGAACAACTGAACCCGACCTTCGCCCGGCAGGCGCTCCACACCGACCGCATGACGATCGCCTACCTCCGCCTGGCCAAAGGCGGCATCGTCCCCGAGCACCACCACGAGAACGAACAGGTATCCATGGTTCTCGAAGGAAAATTGAAATTCATCGCCGCCGGCGAAGAGTACATCGTCGACGCCGGCGAGGTGATGCAGATCCCCTCCAACCTCCCGCACCGCGTCGAAGTGCTGGAAGACTCCGTGGTTTTCGACCTCTTCGCCCCCATCCGTGCCGACTGGCTCGCCGGCAACGACGCCTACCTCCGTCAAAAGTAACCCCCGCCCTTAAGTAAAGAAGTGCAAAGATCCGGGGCGGCCCGAAACGGAATGCCGGAAGGGGGCGTAAATTGTTACAGAACAATGAAACTCCCTGCCATTTTCCTTGTGGCTGTCTCAGCCCTGTTCGCCCAAACGCCGCCGCCGCATCCGGCCTGGTCCGGCGACAAAGTCCACGAAATCCGCATCCGCTTCACCCAGCCCGACTACTGGGCCCAGCTCGCCAAAAATTACCTCGGCACCGAACAGCAAGCCGTCTATCTCGAGGGCTCCCTCGAATGGGGGCCCTACAAGTTCGCCTCCGTGGGCGTCCGTTACAAGGGCAACAGCTCCTATTCCGGCGCCCGGACCCTGAAAAAGCCCTTCCGCATCAAGCTCAACGAATTCGTCAAGGGCCAGAAGATCGAAGGCATCGGCGCCTTCAATCTTTCAAACGGCATCAATGACCCATCGCTCGTCCGCGAGCCGCTCTACTACGAGATGGCCACCGCCCTCGGCCTCAAAGCCCCCCGCACCAACTACGCAGCGCTCTACGTCAACGACGAATACATCGGCCTCTACCTCCTCGGAGAAGTCGTCAACAGCGACTTCCTGAAGAACTATTTCGGCAGTAAAGAAGACACCGGCAATCTTTACAAAGGCAACATCGGCGCCAGTTTCGCCGACCTCGGCGACGACAAAGCCAAGTACAAAGAGGTGTGGGAAAAGCAGACCAACGAAGAGGCCGACGACTGGGCCGACCTGATCGAACTCTGCAAAATCATCGACACCACGCCCGCCGCGCAGCTCAAGGCCAAGCTGGAACCGCTGATGGACATCGACAGCGTCTTAACCGCTCTGGCCCTCGATAACGCCACCGTCAATCTCGATAGCTACGTCGGCCTCAACCAGAATTTCAACATCTACCGCCGGCCCTCGGACAAGCGCTGGGTCTGGATCGTCTGGGACCCCAGCCTCGCCTTCGGCGCGCTGAACATGGGCAACGTCTCTCTCACCGAGCTCGCCACCGAGTACACGCAAACCGGCGGCGGCTTCCCTGGCGGTGGCGGTCTCCCGCCCGGCGGGCTTCCTCCGGGTGGTCTGCCTCCAGGTGGCTTGCCTCCCGGTGGCCTCCCGCCAGGTGGCCTGCCTCCCGGCGGACTCCCTCCCGGCGGTGGCTTCCCAGGAGGAGGCGCCGCCAGCGCCACCCGCCCGCTCGCCACCAAGCTCTGGGAGATCCCGGAGTACAAGGAACGCTACCGCCAAATCTATAAGGATCTGGTCACGCGCATCTTCAACGGCGAAAAACTGGTCGCCCGCGCCAACACCCTTCGGGCCATGATCCGCCCCTACGTCCAGGCCGATACCCAACTGCTCAACACGTTCAACCAGTTCGAAACCGCGATGTCCGCGCCCCTCCCCACCAACACGCAACAACCGGGCGGACAGCCGGGCGGACAACCTGGTGGACAACCGGGTGGCGGCCTCGACGGCGCCAACGCCCCCGGCCTGCAAACCATGATCGACGGTCGCGTGACCTGGCTCAAAACCCAGTTCGCCACGCAAACATTCCCCGCCGCCAAAATCACCACCAACACCGCTCAGCTCAACTTCACGGCCACCGCCACTCAGAAAATCGAGCTGAACTACACCGGCGTCAACACCCCGCCCACCTGGTCGCTCTACGCCTCCACCGAAAATGGCGGGAACTGGCTCACACCCAACATCACCGGCGGCGCTCTCCCCGGCAGCTTCGATCTGGCCATCAACGCCAAGGATCTCGCCAACGGCGTCTACAACGGCGCGGTAACCGTCTTCATGGGCGGCGCCACCGAAGTCCGCATCCCCGTTCGGCTCACCATCGGCACCATCCCCACGCCCGGCGTCACCGCCGTCGTCAACGCCGCCAGCTATGCCAATGGCGCCATCGCCCCCGGCCAACTCGTCACCATCTTCGGCACCAACCTCGGCGTCCCCGGCCTGAAACTGACCTTCGACGGCACCTCCGCCCAGCTCATCTACACCACCGCCGGCCAGGTCGGCGCCATCGTCCCCGCCGCCGTCAGTGGCAAAACGCAAACCAGCGTCATCGCCACCTACGGCGCGCAGTCGTCGCCTGCCGTCAGCAAGACGGTAGCCCCCACCGCCCCCGGCCTGTTCACCATCAACGCCTCCGGCACCGGCCCCGGCGCAATTCTCAACCAGGCGGGCACGCTCAATAGCGCCACCGCCCCGGCCGCCAAGGGCACCATCGTCGCCATCTACCTCACCGGCGGCGGCGTGAACATGTCCACCGCCAACACCACCGTCACCATCGGTGGCCAAGCGGCGACCCTCGCCTACGCCGGAGTCGCCCCCGGCGTCCCCGGCCTGAACCAGGTCAACGCCACCATCCCGGCCACCACCGCCACCGGGGCCCAACCCGTAATCATTACCATCGCCGGCGTCGCCTCGCAATCCGGCGTGACCGTCAACGTCCAGTAACCCTCCTACGGCTTGGCGGGGGCGCCCAGCGCCTCCGCCTCCTCCGCCAAATCCTTCCGCGCGTTGTTCAACCAACTCACCGCCGGGTTCGCCTGCTTACTCAAAATGTCGAATCCCGCCTGCGTCTCCCCCTGCGCCTCCTTGTACTTCTTCAACCGCAGCAACACCCGCCCCAACTTAATCCGCCCAATCCCCACATTCACGTGCGTCGGCGCCAGCGTCAACGCATACATCGCCATCGCCTCCCGCAGCAGCGGCTCCGCCCGCGCAAAATCCTTCTGGCCCATATAAACACTCGCCAAATTCGACAGCCCGATGCTGATCAGGTAGTGCTTCCCGCCATACGCCTCGCGGTAAATCGCCACCACCCGTTTCATATACGCCTCCGCCTCCGGATACCGGTCCCGTGCAATCGCCAAATTGCCCAGCTCATTCACCGTCGACGCCACGTTCGGATGCACCGCCCCATACACCCGTTCCCGAATCGTCAGCGCCCGCTGCAACATCCCCACCGCCTCCTCCAGCCGCTTCTGAAACACCAGCGACCGTCCGATCATCGTCAGCCCCGCCGCCGTCCGCGGATGCTCCTCCCCATAAAACGCCCGCGTAATCTCCAGCGCCCGCCGGTGAAACCCCTCGGCTTCCACGTAGTGCCCCGTGTCCTGCTGAATCGCCCCCAGGTTCGTCAAATCCTCCGCCACCGCCGGATGCCGCGGCCCGTACATCCCCTGGTGCATCCCCAGCAGCCGCTGGTTCAACGCCTCGGCCTCCGCATAGTGCCCCGCGTAAAACTCCACATTCGCCAACCCCGCCAGACTGTCCGCCAAGTCCGGCCCCGTCCGCATCGCCACCGCCTCTTTCATCACCCCGATCGCCGCCGCATACTCCCCCCGGTCCTCCAACACTTTCCCCAACGCCTCCAGCCCCGACGCCACCGCCGGATGCCGCGGCCCGTGCAACTTCCGCAACAACCCCAGACCCTCCCGCGCCAGTTTCTCGGCCTCTTCGTACTTCGCCTGGTCGGTCCGCAATAGAGCCAGGTCCAACAACGCCATCGCATACTCCGCCGTCCCCGCCTGCCGCTTCCCCAGCGCCTCCCGCAGCAACCCGTCCGCCTTCTCCAAATTGCCCATCTTCCGCTGCACGCCCCCCAGCGTCTGCAGCATCTCCGTCTGCGCCACCGGGTCCCCACTCAACGCCCGCGCCTTCGCCTCGCCGCGCTCAACCAGCGCCAATACCCGCAGGTCCGCCGCCGGCCCCGCATACTGGTCGCCGCCCTCAAATAGGTTCAAAACGAACCGCGTCATCCGCTGCGCCCGCGCCGCCTCCGCCACCGCCTCGTTCCGCGCCACGCCCAGCCGCACCGTATAAAAAACGACTAACCCCAGCATCACCACACCCGCCAAAACCGGCCCCCGATGCCGCCCCACAAACTTCCCAAACCGGTACCCCCACCCATCCCCGCGCGCCTCCAACGGCTCCCCCGCCGCAAAGTGGTCTAGATCCCGAATCAGCGCTTCCACGGACCCATACCGCCGCCCCGTCTCCGCCTGCA
>CANIFK010000386.1 GCA_947466555.1 Acidobacteriota bacterium
ACCCGATACCGGTTCGCCGTCAACGGCCCCGTCCGCACCGACAACACAAACGTCCCCGCCCCCGTCAAATCAAAGCTCGCCCCCGTCCGCGCATCCATCGCCGCCACGCCGCCCCCTGCACTAACCAATCGCTTCCCCACCAACGAAACCGGTCCCACCCCAGCCACCGCACCACCCTCCCGCAACCAAGCCACATTGAACGCATAGTGATTCCAGCTGCTGATCAAATGAATCACCCCATCCCGCGCCTGCGTCCCCGCCAGATACCCCTGCGGCTCCGCCCCGCGCACCCACCCACCATCAATTGTCGCCAACCCATCCGCAACACCAATCACCCGCCGCACCGGCCACGTCTTCCCGTCATCAAACGATAACGCCCCAAACAACTGCGTCTTCGGCCGGTTCGCCCGCGGCCCGAAGTTCGCAATATCCTCAGCAAACGACGCCAAAAACAACGCCCCCTCCTTCAACCGCATCAACACCAACCGCTGCCCGCCCCCCAACGGCGGCACGCCGCTCGCCGACGAACGCCACGTCTTCCCCATATCCGCCGAAATGCTCAACGGCGAAAACCCATCCACATTCTGCCCCCGCCCCAACGCCACCAGCCGCCCATCCCCCATCTCCGCCACGCCCGCATGCACCCCGCGAATATTTCCACCCGCGTCCGCCCAAGTCGCTCCCTCGTCCCGGCTCACCCAAACGGTCGATCCGCCATTGGCATCCGCCCCCATCACAATCGCCCCGCTCGCCGTCCGGAACACCGGCTGCCCCAACATATTCCGATACCCATACTCCGCCGCAATCAGCCGCGCCTTCGACCACGTCACCCCGTTGTCCTTCGACGTCCGCATCACCAGTGCCAGCGGCTCCCAACGCCCCGCCACGCCCAGCCCGTTGAAGTGGTACAGCGTGTCCTTCCCGTCGAACCACAACGCAGGGCAATGATCATTCCGGTCCGGCGCATCCCAGAACGGCTCCGCCGGCCCCCACTCTGCCGCCCCCTTCCGCAACCGGCTCGCGGCCACCGCCAACTCCCTGCCCCGCTCCTGCTCGCACGTATACCAAATCGCCAGCAAATCCCCATTCGGACACTCCGCAATCGCCGTGTCGTGGTTGTGCCACGCATACACCGGCCCATGCGCATCCCCCGGAATCTTCACAAACGGCAGCGGCCCGCGGAAGTGCGGCCGCGTCATGTCAACACGCTCACCACCGCCAAAATCCCCCGCCAAAACCCGCTTCGCCAAATCCACCGGCAACGGCCGCGTCCGCGGCGCCTCCCCCTGCACCACGCGAAAACCAATCAACCAGTTCCGCGTCTCCGGCAGCGTCCCCATCCGGTTCGCCGACCGCAAATAGTACGGGTCCGTCCCATGGCTCCCGCCCCGCGTCACACGAAAATCCCCATCCACGCGCCCCACCGGATCCACCTGCACCCCGCCCGCATACGGCCCATACCAGTCCCCCGTCCACTCCTCCACATTCCCGTGCAAATCAAACAACCCGAACCCATTCGCCCGCGTCCGCCCCACCGTCAACGGCACCACATCGGCCGCCTCTTCAAACTCCGTGCTCCGCGCATTCTTCAAAAACTCCGCCGGCAACGAATCGCCAGTCGAGTACAACGACGTCGTCCCCGCCCGCGCCGCATATTCCCACTCCGCCTCGGTCGGCAGCCGGTACGGCCGTCCCTCTTTCTTCGTCAACCACGCGCAAAACGCCCGCGCGTCCTCCCACGAAACAAACACCACGGCTTCGTCATCACCCTTCGAAAAACCACGCTTCCCGCGCAGCGCCTTGTGCCCCGGGTCGAACTGCTCATACTGCGCATTCGTCACCTCAAAAGCACCCATAAAAAACGGCTTCGAAATACGCACCCGGTGCACCGGCCGCTCGTCGAAATCCCCATGCCGCGCCGCCTCAAACGGCAGCACGAACGACCGCGGATCGGCATTCGGAAACAGCCGCGCCATCTCGCTTCGCCGCGGATACGTCAGCGGGTCCAACAGCGCATCGGTGACCACGGCGCTCTCCCCCATCGCAAACGTCCCCGCCGGCACGCGCACCATGCGCATCCCCACCGAGTTCACAAACTCCTCCCCCGCCGCCACGCCCGCCCAAACCACCAAAAGCACACCCACTATCCGCATCCGAATTCTCCTGCCAACATTGTCATCCACCACCGCCCATAACGTGTACGCTAAAGCAAACAGGAGGACTCCCATGAAGCGCAGAGTATTTGTCGGCAGCGTCGTGTCCGGCACCGCCGCCGCGGCTGCCCCAAAGGTAAAGGCCGGCGACATCCCCACCACCACCTTCGGCAAAACCGGCGTCCAGGTCAGCATCATTGCCCAGGGCGGCGCCCGCATGGATCTCCATCCCGACGTCCCCTCCGCTGCCGCCCACGTTCGCCGCATGGCCGAACTCGGCATCACCTACTTCGATTGCGCCCGCGCCTACTGGGACGGCCGCGCCGAAGAGGCCTACGGCATCGGCCTCCAAGGCGTCCGCAAAAACGTCTTCCTCACGACCAAGACCATGAAGCGCACCGCCAAAGACGTCATCGCCGATCTCGACACCTCCCTCCGCTCCCTCAAAACCGACTACGTCGATCTCTGGCAACTCCACTCCCTCCAGAGCACCGACGAGTTCAAAAGCATCCTCGAACCTGGCGGCGTCCTCGACGCCTTCGAAGCCGCGAAAAAGGCCGGAAAATGCCGCTTCATCGGCTTCACCGGCCACTACGATCCCCACGCCCACGCCGCCCTTCTCAAAGCCACCGACCGCTGGGACACCGTCCTTCTCCCCGTCCACGCCGCCGACCACGCCTATCTCAGTTTTGAAAACATCGCCATGCCCGAGGCCCGCGAGCGCGGCGTCGGCATCCAGGCCATCAAAGTCTTCTGCAAGGCCTTCCTTCTCCGTTCCCTCAGCCCCACCGAGTGCCTCCAATACTCGCTCAGCCAGCCCGGCGTCCACGTCGCCATCTGCGGCGCCGGCACGCAAGGCCAGATGGAGGACAACATTCGCACCGTGCGCAACTTCCGCAAACTATCCGCCGAACAAATCGCCGCTATCCGCAAACGCGCCATCGTGGGCTCCGGCGTCTACACCGGGCCCACCATGGAATATTGGAAGAAAAGGGCCTAGCCCAACTGGGGCTGCCACGGATCCCGCTTAATCCACCGGAACGCGTGCAGCGAATTCTTCCAGAAGAACTTCTCCGCCACGCCACGCCCCTTGGCGCCAAAATACCCCTTCATAATCTCAATGGTCGCCCGGCTCCGCCCCGCGTACACCACATAGTCTTCCCCAAAGATGTCGTATAAAAAATCCATCATCGGCAGATAATCCGCCGGGTCCGCCGGCGACCCCGCCACCGCGTTCTTCCGCCGGTGCAACCCGGAAATCTTCACAAACGCCTTCCGCTTCCGCAGCTCTTTCAGATTGTCGGAATACGTCTTCAACACCCCCGCCTCCGTCGGCAACGCCAACGCCTGCTGGTGCCCCATCACAATCCGCAAGTCCGGCACCTTATCCGTCAACTTCACCACCGCCGCCGTCAGGTCCAACCGCGGATTGGCCACCTCCAGCGTCAACCCTGTCTTCGCGAACGCCTTCAAATTCGCAATCGCTTCCGGCTTCTCCACCGCCGCCACCAGGTCCTGCCCCGGCCATACGTTCCCAAACCGGATCCCCAGAAACAGCTTGTTCCGGTGATAGCGTTCCAGAAACTCCTGAAAGTCCTGTTTCGTCGGGTCCAGGTTGCCGATCATCCCGGTAATCATCGGCTCGTCCTGAATCTGCATCAGCACCCACAGGTTGTCCTCCACCCACGGGCTCGCCTCCACCTTGATCCCGCCCACAATCCCTAACGGAATCGCCGACTCGCGAAAATGCTTCGGCAAAAACGGCGGCTGGTTCGGCTGAAACGGGAAAGGCGCCCCCTGCGGCCGCGTCTGGTCGTACAGGTGAAAGTGCGTGTCGATAATCGGAATCGGCGCGCCCTCGGCCGCCATCGCCACCGCCCCGGCCGCCGCCAGCAATCCTCTGCGTCCCATCGTCATCTGGTTATCGTTCATCGGCCTGAATTCTATATCACTCCGCGCCCCGCAAACAAAAACGATCCACTTTCCCCACAAAATCCGCGACACCCATTACGGTATGCTCCGCCCCCTCTTCCTCCTCGCCTGCGCCGCCTGCGCCCAAACGCCCGATCACTTCGACGCTCTCTCCTTCACCGTCCCCAAAGGTTGGACCGTCGAAAGAAATGCCGTCGCCGCCATCGTGCAATACGACAACGGCCGCCAGTACGCCAAAGCCAACCTCCTCGTCCCGCGCCCCGCCGAAGCCACCCACCAGGCCACCGCCGCCGCGGACTGGCAGTTCCACGCCGCCAAGTTCGGCCCCGTCCAACCCGCCTCCGTCAACACCACCACCCGCAACGGCTGGCAAATCACCACCGCCTCCGCCGTCGCCTCCCTGAAAGGCCAACCCCTCTTCATCACCATCGCCACCTACACCTCGAACGGCCTCGCCCACTCCGCCATCCACTTCGCCAACGACGCCGCGCTCCTCCAAATCGCCACCGCCATTCCCGTCACCTGCAACGCCCCGCAGAACACGCCCGACACCTGGACACCCACCGCCAAACCAGCCTACGTGGAACTCGCCAGTCCCACCGCCGAAGTGCGGCTCTACTACATCAACGACGCCCTCGATAAAGCCCGCCCCAACACCGTCGGCCCGCCCGAACATTACTGGGCCGCCATCGTCGAACCCGCCTTCCGCACCGCCAACGCCCGCAAGTACGAAGGCGTCAACTACCCGCCCGTCTACTTCATGGAAGCCACCGCCCAGGACCGCCAAACCGGCAAGGCCGTCTACGTAGCCATGAAGATCGTCTACGCAGGCGGCGCCCGCGTCATCGTCGCCATCACGCCGAATCAAACAACCCACCGCCGCCACTTCCCCCACCCCAACGACATGGATCGCATGCTCGCCCTCAACAAATTCCCGGTCACCGCCGAAGCCATCCGCGGCACCTGGGTCCGCAACGCCGGCGGCGGAGTGGAATACTACAACGCCTACTCCGGCGCCTACACGGGCATGGCCGCCAACTCCACCACCGACGAATTCACCTTCAACGCCGACGGCACCTACCGCAGCACCCACCGCTACGCCAACACCGCCAACGGCGCCACCCGCTTCAACGGCCTCGACTACCAGGGCCGCTTCTCCCTCCCCACCCCATGGGAACTCCACGCCACCAACCGTGTCGACGGCAAAACCAAAAAGTTCTGGGCCCGCCTGGAAGCAGTCCGCGGAGGCTACCTGCTCGTCCTCACCGATAGCGACTACGAACCACTCCAGTACATCCTCTACCGAACCCGCTAACTACTCCAGCGGCAACGCCGGATCCGGCCCCGCGTCCTTCGGCGTCACAATCGTCCGGACGATCTTCCGCTGCGCCACGTCGATCACATGAATCTTCCCCGCCGCCTGTACACCGGAAAACGCAAACTTTCCATCCTTCGTCAGCGTCAGCGATAACGGCTGCCCGCCCAGCCCAACCGTCCCGGTCTCCTTCCGCGACGCCACATCGGCAAAGCCCACCGCTTCCCCGCCCTGCCCCAGCGAATACACCAGCGTCTTGCCATCCGGCGTAGTCGTCACCCGGTTCGGATACACCGACGTCGCAATCTCCCCCGTCACC
>CANIFK010000387.1 GCA_947466555.1 Acidobacteriota bacterium
GAGAGCGGGCAGATGCGGCCGTTGACGGGCCGGCGGAAGGACGAGGCGCAGCCGTTGATTTCGCCGGATGGGAAGCAGGTTTCGTATTGGGCTCCGCGGGACGGGGATACGAAGAATGTGAATGAGATTTATGTGGCGCCGATTGACGGGGGCGAGGGGCGGAGCGTGACGCGCGGGTTGGACCGGAATGTGCAACGGGCGATATGGATGCCGGATGGGCAGGGGCTGCTGGTGAGCGCGAATGACGGGACCGGGGTGGGCGTGTGGGTGCAGCCGCTGGAGGGCGCGGCGCGGCGTGTGCCGATGGGCAAGGTGGTGGCGACAGCATCTTTCTGGCTGGACGCTTCGGTGAATGGGCGTGGGCAGATTGCGTTGACGGGGAGCGAGCCGGGTTGGCCGGTTGAGATTTACGTTCTGGATTCGGCGGGGGCGAGCCCGCGGCGGCTGACTTCGTACAACAAGGCCATTGCGGGGTTGGAGTTGGGAAAGACGGAGACGGTGAAGTGGGCGGGGCCGGATGGGTTTACCAATGACGGTGTGGTGACGTATCCGCCGGACTTCACGGCGGGGCGGAAGTATCCATTGGTGTTCTACATTCACGGGGGGCCGCGGTCCGCTTCGAAGGAGGCATTTTCGAACTACGCGCAGTTGTTCGCGGCGCAGGGGTGGGTGGTGTTTGAACCGAATTACCGGGGGAGCGACAACCTGGGGAATGCGTATCAGGCGGCGATTTGGAACGACGCCGGGGCGGGGCCGGGGAAGGATGTGATGGCGGGTTTTGAGATGTTGAAGAAGCGCGGGTTTGTGGACGAGGGGCGGGTGGCGACTACGGGTTGGAGTTACGGCGGGTATATGACGACGTGGCTGTTGGGGAACTATCCGAAGGTGTGGAAGGCGGCGGTGGCGGGGGCTTCGGTGACGGACTGGATGGACCAGTACAACCTGGGCGATGCGAACGTGCGAAGGGGGTCGGCTTTTGGCGGGTCGCCTTATACGGACGCGAAACGGATGGAGCAGATGCGGGTGCAATCGCCGATGGCGTATGCGGGGAATGTGACGGCGCCGACGCTGATTCTGGCGACGACGGGGGATTACCGGGTGCCGATTACGCAGAGCTACCGGTTCTATCATGCGCTGCGGGATCGGGGTGTTGCGACGCAGTTTATTGGGTACCCGGTGGCGGGACACAGCCCGACAGACCCGGTGCATCAGCGGGATGTGTACCGGCGGTATGTGGGGTGGTTGAAGAAGTATTTGGATTAGAGAGGGCTGGTGTTGGCGGGCTGGTTGTGCGTCTGGGGACACCCGGCCTGCGGCCCGCGGGTGTCCCCGTGGGTTTTTCGTCAGGCGTCGAGTTCGCGTTTGAGCCAGGCTTCGGCGAAGCGGAGTTCGCGGCCGACGGTGGCGACGCTGACGCCGGTGGCTTCGGCGACTTCGTCGATGCTGAGGCCGCCGAAGTGGCGGAGTTCGAGGATGCGGGCTTTGCGGGGATCGGTTTCGGCTAGTTTCTGTAGTGCGATATCGAGAGAGACGAGGAGTTCGGGATCTTCTTCGCGGTAGACGAACGCCTGATCGAGTGGGACCGGGGCGATGCCGGAGCCGCGCTTTTGCGACTGTTTGCCGCGGGCGTGATCGACGAGAATCTGGCGCATGGCGATGGCGGAGAGGGCGAAGAAGTGGCCGCGGTCTTTCCAATCGGCGGCGGCACCGGCGAGCTTCAGATACGCCTCGTGGAGGAGCGCCGTGGGCTGCAGGGTGTGGCCGGCGGCTTCGCGCTGCATGTAGGCGGCGGCGATCTTGCGAAGCTCCGGGTAGACGGCTTCGAGGAGGGCATCGCTGGCGGCGTTGTCGCCTTCGCGGGAGGCGTGGAGGAGGCGGGTGATTTCGTTCATGGGATGGCCTTCAGGGCGGCGGCGGTTTTGTCGCGACGGGGGCGGAGGTATTCGTTGGGTTCGGGACGATTGAGGGCTTCGTCGAAACGGCGGAGGGCCTCGCGGTAGTATTCGGCGGCCTGGGCAGGCGGGGCATTTTCGGCAGAGGCGACGAAGCAATCGCCGGTGATGCGGAGATCGGCAGGGCGGGCATTGGGGACGGGGATGGCGGCGGCGATGGTGCGGCAGCGATCGAGGTCGGATTTCATTTTGGCCTTGTCGCCGAGGCGGGCGGCGATGAGAGCGCGGTCCGTGAGGATGCTGACGGGTTCGCGTTTGGTGAGGCGATTGGGATCGAGGATGAGAATCTCGTCCATGAGGGCGACGGCGCGATCGTAGAGGCGGATGGCGCGGGGCCATTGTTTGAAATCCGCGGCGGCGCTGGCGGCGGAGCCATAGGCCATGAAGCGGTAGCGGTGGCTTTCGAGCTGTTTGGGATGTTGGGCGACGGCCTTTTCGAGTTTTTGGGCGGTGGCTTCGAGGAGGGCGATCGAGGTGACGTCGCCAAGGCGGCGGGCGGCGGCGGCGACCTGAATTTCCAGATAGCTTTCGTCGTAGAGAGCGGTGAAGGACGCGGGGTCCATCTGGCGCGTGCGGCTGGCGTAGGCGAGGGCTTTTTCGTAGTGGTGTTTGGCGGCGCGCCAATCGGGTTCGCCCTTGAGGGAGGGCAGGGTTTGGACGTCGCCGGCTTCACTGTGGAGGGTGCTGGCATGGCGGATCCATTTGGTTTCCGTTGGGTTTTTGGCCAGTGCCTGTTCGGCGGTATTGATGGCGTCTTGCAGGGTGGCGAAGGCTAGTTTGCCGCGGGCGAGCATCTTCTGTTCGCGGGCGGCGCGGACCTGGATGGAGACACGGGCGTAGGGGGCTTCGTTGGACCAGAGATCGGGGTGTTCTCGCACGATGGTGAGGGCTTCATCGAGCAGGGTGAGCGCGACGGCGGATTCGCCGAGGCGGCTGCGACTACCGGCGGCGCGGGCGAGGGCGCCATAGAGCTGTTTCCAATCCTGATCGGCCCGGGCGCGGGCGATGGCGAGTTCGGAGTAGCGGAGCGATTCCTTGCTGGAGCCGGCGATTTTTTCGCCGTCGGAACGTTTGATGTAGCTGGCGGTGAGGGCCTTGCGAGCCTCTTGGTTGGCTGGGTTGGCGGCGGCGACGGCTTCGCGAAGTTGGAAGGAACGTTCGTAGGATTGACGGGCCTCCTCCGCGCGGCCGAGGCTGGGGGAGTAGGGGCTGCCGAGGACGTCGCCCAGGCGTTCGTAGGCAGTGGCGGTTTCGAGTTGGAGTTGAGGGTCGGAGGCGGAATCGGCAGAGAGGTTGTCGAGATATTTGCGAGCTGTGGCGGCGACCATTTCGCGGGCGGGGGTGGAGCCGGGGAGGTCGCGGATTTTGTCGTGGAAATCGAAGATGAAGGTGTTGGCGAGGGAGCGGACTTCGTCGAAGCGGCGCTGGGCACGGCGGGCCTGGATGGTTGAGATTGTCGCGGCGGAGACGAGGCTGACGGCGACGATGGCGGCGGCGGAGAGGGGGATCCAGTTGCGGCGGAGGTACTTGCTGGTTTTGTAGGTGAACGAGTCCGGGCGGGCGAGGAGGGGACGGTTGGTGAGGTAGCGATCGATGTCTTCGGCGAGTTTGTCGACGGAGGCGTAGCGGCGCTCGGGGACCTTCTGCATGGCGGCGCGGACGATGGTGTCGAGCTCGCCGGGGAGGTTGGATTGGGGGAGTTCGGATTCGAGGACAACGCGGACGATTTCGGCAGGGCTGGTGGAGGTGAGGGCGTGGGCCTTGGCGCCGGTGAGGAGTTCGAAAAGAATGGCGCCGAGGGAGTAGATGTCGCTGGCGGTGGAGACGTCCTGGCCGCTGACTTGTTCGGGGCTGGCGTATTCGGGGGTGAGGATGAGGTGGCCGGTGAGAGTGGCATCGACGCGGGAGGGGTCGAGGAGTTTGGCGATGCCGAAGTCGAGGAGTTTGACGTGGCCGTCGTGGGTGACGTGGATGTTGGAGGGTTTGAGATCGCGATGGATGACGAGGCGGTTGTGGGCGGATTGGACGCCCTTGCAGACATCGAGGAAGAGGGTGAGTTTCTGGCGGGTTGTGAGGTTTTTGCTGGTGACGTATTCGGTGATAGGGAGGCCTTCGACGGCTTCCATGACGAGATAGGGCTGGCCGTCGGCGGCGGTGCCACCGTCGAGGAGGCGGGCGATATTGGGATGGTTGAGACGGGCGAGAATGTCGCGTTCTTCGAGGAAGCGGCGGAGGCCTTCGGCGGATTGCGCGTCGGAGCGAATGCGCTTGAGAGCGGCGATTTGCTGGTAGGCGCCGTCGGCGCGTTCAACTTCATAGACGGCGCCCATTCCGCCCTGGCCGAGGACGCGGCGGACGCGCCAGGGGCCGATGGCCGCACCTTCGGGGAGGGCGGCGGGGCCGGTGATTTCGCGGGCGGCGGCGCCGACGGCGGCGTTGACATGGGTGAGGCCGCGGCTGTCGTAGGCGAGGAGTTCGAGGACCTCTTTGACGACGGCAGGGTCCTGGGACTGGGCATCGAGGAAGGCACGGCGATCGGCGGCGGGGAGTTCCAGCGCCTGATCGAAGAGTTCCTGAATGCGGGCCCAGTCTGGCTGCATAGGGGGTTACCGGGCGAGAGCTTTTTGGATAGCGGCTTCGGCGATGGGGGCCATGATTTCGTAGCCTTTGGCGTTGGGGTGGAGGCCATCGCCGGCGAGGCCGTCCTTCAGGAAACCCTTTTCGTCGACGAGGGCGGAGAAGTAATCGGCGTAGATGGCGCCGGACTTTTCGGCGTATTCCTTCAGCCATTTATTGAGCTTGAGAATATCGGCGGGGGGGCGCTGGGCGGTTTTGGGACGCGAGGTGTAATCGCTGACGGGGAGGACGGAGCAGAGGATGACTTTGATGCCGTGGTGCTGGGCGAGTTCGGTGATGGCCTGGACGTTCTGGCCGATCATGGTTTGGGTTTGGGGGCCGGTGTTGCGGGCGATGTCGTTAGTGCCGGCGAGGAGAATCATGGCGGCAGGTTTGAGGTTGATGACGTCGGGGAAGAGGCGGACGAGCATCTGGGACGTGGTCTGGCCGCTGATGCCGCGGTTGACGTAGGGCTTACCGGGGAACTGCTGGGCGAGTTTCCAGGCGTCGGTGATGGAATCGCCGTAGAAGACGACGCGACCGGGTTGGGGCTGGAGCTTGGCGTTGTCGGCATGGTAGCGGCCGAGCTGGTTCCAATCCTGGAGTTGATCGGCAAGGGCCTGGGCGGAGAACTGCAGGCAGCACTGGGCGCGAGGCGGGGCGTATTCATCGACGAGTTGCCCGAAGAGGGCCATGGGCGCAAGGGCCAGTGCGAGTAGCTTCATCCCGACTATCCTACTGAACCCGGCGAAGAGGACGCACACATAGAGCCAGGCGAAGAGGAGACGGAGGCCGATGCGGGTGGAAATCATGAGGCTGAGCGGGGAGGCGATGAGCGAGGGGAGGGAGATGAGTAGAAGTAAGGCGAGGGCGGTGATGGCGGCGGTGAGCAGGGGGCGGCGGCGGATGACGGCGGCCGTGCCGAGGTAGGCGACGCCGGAGATGCCGGCGAAGAAGAGGAACATGATGAGGGTGACGGCGATGCCTGCGGAGCCGCGGTCGAGCACGGCGCGGATGAAAACCAAGCTGCCAAAAGCGAGGCCGAAGCGCGGGGCGGCGTGCATCTATCGGGGACCCCGGGCGGGGCGGTATTTGGCGAGGAGCGCGAGATATTCGGGGTCCTTCGTACGATCCGTGGCGCCCA
>CANIFK010000388.1 GCA_947466555.1 Acidobacteriota bacterium
AAAGTGGTTAAGGTCATTCCCCGGCAGTTCGACGCGGGCCGCCTGGTGGCTCCTAAAACGATTCCGAAAGATATCGCCATGATTAAGGAAGAGGAACTTCCTCCTCCGATGTCTGGCGTGGCTGGCGTAGTTGGCGGCGTCCCTGGTGGCGTTCCCGGCGGCGTCGGTGGTGGTGTGATCGGTGGCATCATCGGGTCCGTCCCGACGGCTGCTCCGCCCCCGCCTCCTCCTCCCCCGGCTGAAAAGCCCAAGCCCGCTACCCCGCAGCGCATCCGCGTCGGTGGTAACGTGCAGGCTGCCAACATTGCCAAGATGGTGCGGCCTACGTATCCGCCGCTCGCCAAACAAGCCCGTATCCAAGGCACCGTCCGCTTCAACGCGGTCATCGCCAAGGACGGCAGTATCCAAAATTTGCAGGTGGTCAGCGGTCACCCGCTGTTGATCCCCGCAGCTACCGAGGCTGTTCGCCAGTGGATTTACAAACCCACCCAGCTCAATGGCGAAGCGGTCGAAGTGCAAACGCAGATCGACGTGAATTTCACGTTGAGCAACTAAGCAGGCTTCGGTTTCCAAGTTTCGATTTCGGCGCCCACCGGGCCGGAGTCAGCCGCCCAATCGGCGGTCAAAGCAGCTCACGCTTTCAGGCGATTGAAAAACCGCCTGAAAGCGCCCAACCCGGCCGTCATTACCAGACGGCCACCACGGTCACCCGCAAGGGGACCGTACCACTCGCCGGTATTCCGGCTTACTGATTTAATTCAACTCGCAGGAGAAAATCATGGTTCTTCAAATGCAGGTTTGGGCGCTCAACCTGATGTTAAGTGGCGGTGCAGTCTCTTTCGACCCCGCTGACATGTGGGCCCAGATGGGCTGGCTGGCCAAAGTCGTCGTCATCGCCCTCTTCATCATGTCCGCATGGTCGATTGGCGTCATGATTGACCGTCTGATTGCTTTTAATGCCGCACGCACCGAATCGCGCAAATTTGCGCCTGCCGTTGCCGGCGCTCTTCGGGAAGGCAAACTTGATGAAGCCATCAAGATCGCCGACCGCTACAAGAAGTCCCACTTGGCTAAGGTCGTCGTTGCCGGTCTCCAGGAATTCCAGTCGCATGGCGTTTCCACCGAACTCTCGGGCGAAACCATCGACGCTTCCCGCCGCGCTCTCGAACGCGCCGAAGCGATTGTGTCCGCTGAATTGAAGCGTGGTATCAGCTCGCTGGCCACCATCGGTTCCACCGGTCCCTTCGTCGGTCTGTTCGGTACCGTCGTCGGCATCATCAACGCCTTCAAGGGCATCGCTTCGGAAAAGTCTACCGGTCTCGGCGCCGTCGCCGGCGGTATTTCGGAAGCGCTGGTTACCACCGCTATCGGTCTGTTCGTCGCCATCCCGGCCGTCATGATGTTCAACTACTTCAACGGCCGTATGGAATCGTTCACCGTCGAAATGGGCAACTCCTCTTCGGAGCTGGTTGACTATTTCATCAAGCGGATGCAAAAGACCGGAGCGAAGCACTAAGCTTCTTCCGTTCCGCTCTCCCCTTCCGCCATTGGCGAGTTGAATCCCGTGCCCGGGCGGGGGCTATCCCCCCGCCCGTAAGCCCGGCAAAAAAGGAGAAGGTATGTCTTCCTACCACAAAAGAAAAGTAGCTAAGTCGACTGGCCCCATGAACGAAATCAACGTCACCCCCATGGTGGACGTGATGCTCGTCATGCTCATCATCTTCATGGTTATTACGCCCATGCTCTCCAAGGGCATCAGCGTCGAACTCGTGAAAACCAAGAATCCGATCGCCATGCAGGCCGCCGACAAGGATGACGCCATCCTCGTCTCCGTCACTAAAGATGGGAAGGTCTACCTCGGCTCCGATCAGTTCTCGAACCTGACCGATCTGGGCGTGAAGGTTAAAGATCGCCTCACTGCCAAACTCGACAAGACTGTCTACCTCAAAAATGATTCCCGCGCCCGCTATGAGCGTGTCGTGGAAGTCATCGATAACCTTCGCGGTTTCGGTGTGGACCAGCTCGGTTTGCTCACCGAACAGATCAAAGAAGGTGGCGCCGAAGGCGCTGCCGCGCCTCCCGCCGGTATCTAACCGTCGAACGGCTTTTCTCTACGACATCATTTTTCAAGGAGCACTATTATGGCAATGGCAATGGGCAGTGGGGGTGGACCCGCCGCCAGTATTAACGTGACGCCGCTAATTGACGTGTTGCTCGTGCTGCTGATCATCTTCATGGTTATCACGCCGCTCACGCCAAAAGGCCTCGACGCGCTCGTTCCGCAGCCGCCTCCGCCGAACGCGCCGCCTCCGCCTCCCAACCAGGACCGTACCGTTGTCATCATTATCGCGAAGGATAAGTCGATGATGATCAACACGGAACCGGTCACGGAAGACCGGCTCGGCACGCGCCTCATGGAAGTTTTCAAAACCCGCGCTGAACGCGTCGTCTTCGTCAAAGGCGATCCCGACCTCGAATTCATGACTGTGGCCAAGGCGATTGACGCCGCCAAGGGCGCTGGCATTGATAAAGTCGGGCTCATGACGCCCAAGATCGAAGCCGGCCAGTAATCCGGACCAGTCTGTATTCGAAGGAGATTTCGCGTGAAACTCAACATCCAACGCGCCACAACCGCACTCGCTGCTCTGGTCCTGATTCTCTCCACGGCCGGCTGTAATCGCCTCCGCTCCCGCGACAACCTCAACAAGGGTGTCCGTGAGTACAAAGGCGCCAAATACGCCGAAGCCGTCAAGTACTTCCAGACGGCCATCGAACTCGACCCGGAATTCACCACCGCTCGTCTCTATCTGGCTACCGCCTACATGAGCCAGTGGATCCCCGGCGCCGATTCTGAAGAGAACAATAAGTACGCCAAAGCGGCCGAAGATAACTTCAAAGCCGTTCTTGAAAAAGATCCCAACGACAAGCTCGCCATCGCCTCCATCGGCTCGATCTACTACAACCAGAAGAAGTTCGATATCGCCAAGGAATGGAACGAGCGCCTCTTGAAGGTCGATCCGCAGAATAAGGAAGCCCTCTACACCCTCGGCGTTATCGCCTGGGGCAAGGCCTACCCGGTTCGCGGCGAAGCCCGCGCCAAGCTGAGCATGAAGCCCGAAGATCCGGGCCCGCTCAAGGACAAAAAGGTGCGTGAGGAAGTCAAAGCCAAGAACTACCAGCTCGTTCAGGATGGCATCGTCGCTCTCCAGAAGGCTGTCGCTGTCGACGCCAACTATGACGACGCTCTCGCCTACCTCAACCTGATGCACCGCGAACTCGCCGATCTGGCCGACTCCACCGAAGACTACAAGAAGGAAATCGCTATGGCCGATGACTTCGTGCAGAAGACGCTGGACGCCAAGAAGCGCAAAGCGGATGAAGCCGAAAAGAAGGCTTCGCAGGGCATCAAGGCCGACGCAAAGTAATCTTCGCTTCTGTCTCCTGTTTTCATGGCCGGCTGGCTCCCGTTGTGTGTACCCTGTAATCATAGGGGTCGCATACGGTGAGCCAGCCGGCCAAGTTGTCTGATCTTTCGAAGAATCCGCCCACCAGCGGGGCGATCCCCTCTGCCCCGGTGGAACCCGTCCTCGACCAGCTCTTCCAAAACCTTCTCGATAAGTTCGAACGCACTCACCCCGGGGAAGACTCTTCCCCCCTCACCGCCGCCTACCAACTCGCCCTCCGCATGCACGCCGGCCAGAAACGGCAGTCCGGCGAACCCTACCTCGTACACCCCCTCGAAGTCGCCCATATCCTCGCCGACATGACGACGGACCGAACATGCCTCGTCACCGGTATCCTGCACGATGTCGTTGAAGACACCGGTGTCACCATCGAAGAGGTACGCAAACAGTTCGGCGACGACGTTGCCGCCTGTGTCGACGGCGTCACCAAGCTCGCCAAGTTAAAGTTCTACTCGCGCGAGGAACGCCAGGCCGAAAGCGTTCGCAAGATGCTCCTCGCCATGGTCAAGGACATCCGCGTCGTTCTCGTTAAACTGGCCGACCGGCTCCACAACATGCGCACCTTGGGCGCCCTCCCGCGCGACCGCCAGGAGCGCATCGCCCAGGAGACTCTCGAAATCTACGCCCCCATCGCGCACCGCCTCGGTATGGGTAAGGTGCGTGCGGAGCTAGAAGACCTCGGCTTCCAATACACCGATCCGCAGGCCTTCGGCGAAATCCTCGACGCCATCGAGTCCAAGCGTAAGGCCAATCAAGGGCTCCTCGACGAAATCCGCTCCGCCGTCGAAGTGAAGCTCCGCCGCGAGGATATCCCCGCCCGCATCGAGGCGCGTCTAAAACGGCCCTACTCCATCTGGCAGAAGCTCAAGCGGCAGAAGATCTCCATCGATCAGGTCTACGACCTCCTCGCCGTCCGCATCATCACGGATTCGGTGAAGAACTGCTATGCCGCCCTCGGCACGCTCCACGGCGATTGGCACCCCATCCCGGGCCGTATCAAGGACTTCATCGCCATCCCGCGGCCCAATCTCTACCAGTCGCTCCATACCTCCGTCATCGGCCCCGGCGGCCAGCCCTTCGAAGTCCAGATCCGGACCGAAGAGATGCACCGCATCGCCGAGGACGGTATCGCCGCCCACTGGAAGTACAAGGAAGGCCATAAGCACGCCATGGCCGACGAGCAGCAGATCGCCTGGCTCCGCCAGCTCGTCGAATGGCAGCGGGAAATGCACGACCCCGGCGAGTTCATGTCGACTCTCAAAGTCGACCTGTACCCCGAAGAGGTTTACACCTTCACGCCCAAAGGCAAGGTGATCGTCCTCCCGCGCGAAGCCACGCCCATCGATTTCGCCTACGCCATCCACACCGAAGTCGGCAACCTCTGCGTCGGCGCCAAGGTCAATGGCCGTATCGTCCCGCTGAAGTACACGCTCAAAAACGGCGACGTCGTCGACATCCTCACCCAGTCCGGCCACCTGCCTTCCAAAGACTGGCTCTCCATCGCCAAGACCTCCAAAGCGCGCAACAAAATCAAGGCGGTCATCAACACCACTGAACGCGCCAAGGCCGTCGAAATCGGCGAAAAATACCTGGAAAAAGAGGCCCGCCGGCTCGGCGTGCAGTGGAAAAAGGTGACGCGCGAACAGGTTCTTTCGGTGGCCAACGAATACGGCTTTCCGAAGATGGAAGACCTCCACGCCGCGCTCGGCTACGGCAAGTTCTCCGCCCGTCAGGTGCTCATCAAACTCGCGCCCGAACAGGTGGAGGCATACGACCGCGCCACCGCGCCGGCCGAACCCGCGCCCACCGTCATCCGCGAGGACGATAACAAAGATCTCGTCATCAAGGTGAAGGGGATCGACGACGTGATGGTCTACCGCGCCAAGTGCTGCAACCCCATCCGCGGTGAACAGATCGTCGGCTACATCACCCGTGGCAAAGGCGTTGCCGTTCACGCCGTCAACTGCACCAACGTCCAGAATCTGATGTACGAAGTCGAACGCAAGATCGTCGTCGAATGGGTCCGCACCACCGACGATACCTTCGCCGTTCGCCTCACCGCCTACGCCGACGACCGCCCCGGTATCTTGAGCCACCTCACCAGCGTCGTCTTCCACGAAGGCTCGAACATCAAGGCTCTCGAAGCCCAGCCCGACGAGCAGCGCGGCGATGGCAGCGCCATCATCACCATGCTCCTCGACGTCAAGGATAAGAAACAGCTCGAACGTGTCGT
>CANIFK010000389.1 GCA_947466555.1 Acidobacteriota bacterium
GCCGCCGCGATGCCAATCGCGCCCCCCGCTCCCACCAGCACCATAACCTCTTGAAAAACAAGGCCCAGTATCCCCTGCCGCGAGGACCCGAGCGCCATCCGGATCCCAAACTCCTTCGTCCGCTGCCGCGTCAAATAACTCAAAACCCCGTACAACCCCACCGCCGTAATCAGGAGCGCTAAAACGCCAAACCCCACCGAAAGCCCCGCGATCAGCCGGTCGGTGGAGATCGACCGGTCGACTGATTTTTCCATCGTTCGCATGTTGTAAACGGGCACAAGCGGATCGGCGGCGTTAACGACGGCGCGAAGCGCCGTCGCGGGCACCGGGCGCACCGAACGAACGAAGAAGGTGGCTTGCGGCAGGCGCCGCCTGCCGTCCATACGTTGTTGATAAGAAAGGAAAAATGTCGGCGCAACCGTCTCCCGGAGCGAGCCGTGCTTGGTGTCCGCCGCGATGCCAATCACCTCAATATCCAGCGGTACATTTCCCCCGCCAATCGACATATGTCGGCCGATCACGTTCTCACCGGACTTCAAAAACCGCTTCACGAAAGCCTGGTTCACCACCGCCACTTTCGGCGCGTCGGCTCCGTCCCGGACCTCGACACCCCGCCCCGATAACAGCGCTGTCCCCAATGTTTCGAAGTACTTAGGGCCCACGACCATCACGTTGCAGTCCATGTTCTCTTCCTCGCCGGCCCGGTAGCCTTCAAGTTGAATATTGGAGCTCGATGTCGAGTTTTGGAGCGGCCCGAATTCGGCGTAACTCACTGATTTCACACCCGGTAAGGCCGCCAGACGTTGTTCGACGTCGGCGACAAACTCGGCGCGCTTCGGGCTGGTCGAAAACAGCGCCAACTCCCGCGCCTGGAACCCCGGATCGAACTGCAGCAGGTTCCCCAGGCTGCGCCCGAACAACCCGGCTACCGTCAACAAAACCAGGGACATAGCAACCTGCGCGGCGACGAAGAACTGCCGCGCCCGCCCCGTCCTTCGGCGCTGAGCGGGCCGGGAGATCTGCCACGCCGGCACCAGGCCCGCGAGCAGTGTGCTCAACCCCGCCAAAGCCATTGAAAACAAAAGGACTGGCAGGCTTAACTTAGCGTCCAGCCAGCCGCTTCCGCCGTCGTCATCGGCGATGGAACGGATCAATAAATCCACCAAAACCGGTGCTAAAACGGCACCAATCGCGGCTCCGGTGACGGTAATAGCAGCAGTTTCCATCAACAAAAGGCGAATGATGCGGGCGCGGGTGGCGCCCAGGGAAACACGGATCGCGATCTCCCGATTCCGGTTAACCCCTCGTGCCAGCAACAAGTTAGCGAGATTGGCGCAGGCGATCAGGAGCAGCAGCGAGACCATCGCGAGCAGCACCACCAGCGGCTCCTGCCACTGGCGCTTCAGTTCATTGAGCCCGGAGGCGGCTGGCAGGAGGGTAAGTGTTGCTTTTTCAATGCGTTGGCGGACATTCGGATTGGTGATCTTGGCCTGTTCGACGTGATCCCGGACAATCGCGGAGAACAAAGGGTGCGCCGAAGCCGTATCGTGATTGGCCGGCAGGCGGCCTAAGATGTTGAGCCAGCGGACGTTAGATCGGTCGAAGCCGTCCCAGCCAGGGTTGATCACCGCTCGCATGGAGATGGGCAGGTACACCTCCGGATCGTCCCCTCCGAGGACCCCCTTAAACCCCTCGGGAGCCACTCCGATGACCTCAAAAACGTGTCCAGAAAGGGTGATTTTGGTGCCTAAAAGGGTACTTTTGGCACCAAAATGACGCAAAAAATAGCCATGTGAGAGCACGATTACGGCGTTTCCGCCCCGTACCGAGTCGTCCGCGGTACTAAAAAGCCGGCCTGCGAACGGGGTGAGTTTGAGGGTCTCGAAGAAGTTCCCGGAGACGATTTCGATGCGAACTCGCTCCGTCCCGCCCTCGGTGAGAAGTTGCCCGGAGGAGCTGCTGCGGGCGGCGATACCTAGCCAGCTAGGCATCCCGTCGCGGAGACGCGTGTACATCGGGTAGGAGAAAACCGATTCGGAGTTGTCCTTGCTGACGCTGCCGGGGAGGTCGAGGTTATCGGCATGGAAGACGACAAGTTCGCGGGGTTCGGGCACGGGGAGCGTTCGCAGCAGGACCTGGTAGAACAATGAAAACACGGCAGTTGTCGATGCAACGCCGAGGGCTAACGTGCAAACGGCCACCGCGAAAAAGCCCGGCTGGCGGCGCAGCGCACGGGCCGTGAAGTGGAGGTCGCTCCCCATGCCCTGTGAAAGTATCGTGTTCATGCAGTTTTACTTACGTATATTGTGCGGTTTGGTCTTTAGTATTTCACTGTTCGGTGGATCGATGACGAGCGAGAGCTCCCATCAAATGCGCGCCCAAGCTTTGAATTTCGGACTGCCGCTGACGCTCGCACCCTGGGATTTTTCGTCGCCAATATGCCAACGAACGGATTTTCGTTCCGTTTTGCTTGCCGGCGGGAAGCCGTTCGAGGTGGGGCAGTCGATTGCGCGGCCGTTGGAATTGCGGTTTTCGAATGCGACGATCGTTTGCATCTTGAAAGCAGCACGCCAGGGCACCTTCCTGATTGTGGCTGATTTTGCCTGTTTTTGACGGGGTGGAAGGAACGTCGAGGGGAGCCGATCCGGGCTTCATGAGCTACAACATCGGCGTGGATCGCAGCGTGGAAGTGTCCACGATGGCGGCGGGAAATCTGTCGATTGACCTGGCGTTCTCGTACTTTGACCAGGGCGTGGATATCAAGTACGCGACGAATATGTCGATGAGCATGCGGCTTACGATTGGATCGATGAGCGGCAATTCGTCGATCAGTTTGCCGGACAGCCTGTTCCTGCGTGTGGGCGATGTCGCTGATCCTCGGCGCGAGTTTGGCCGGGCTGGCGTGGTTCCGGAAACGGGTTTAACCGCGTAGCTAGGGCCGGTCGAAGACCGAGACGGCGGCGGGGCCACGGGTGGTGGGGAAGACCTGCTTGAGTTGCGCCAGCGGTTCGATGGGGAAGATGGGCTGGTCTGGCTTGTCCCCTACCAGAACGCAGCCTTCGCGGGCACAGCGCTGCTGGATGCGCTGGGCGTCCTGGATGTTCGTGAAATGGGCGATTTGCTTGTACTCTGCGCCAGGAGCGGAGAGCAGCACGACGGACGACGGTCCGGTTCCCTGGGCAGCGGCGCCGCCACGGCCCAGGCGCGCCACCATGGTTTGATAGTAGGCCTCGCGGTAGAAGCGGCGGAGTTCCAGCTTGCCGTCGGGTTGGCGTTCGTAGCCTTCCACCAGATAATCGGCGCGGCGCGCGGACGGGTGGAAATTGAAGAGCACGGGGAAGATGGGGTCGGCCAGACGATCGTCGAGCATGACGTAACGCTGGCGCCACTGGTCCATCACCTTTATCGCCTCCGGTTCCGATTGGGAGAGGAAGAACGTCGCGGCGGTGGAGGCGTTCTTTTGGGTTGGGTTGGTTAACGGCACGCGGCGGCCGATGGCGGTGATCCAGTAGCCGTAGTCCCACCAGGAGAGGACGCCGTAGCGGGCGGATTTGGGGTCGATGTTGCTGGCGTAATAGGCGGCGGGGTCGCCGAAGGGTTCGGGGGTTTGGGTGCGAAGCCAGTCGAGCGCGTCGCGCCAGGGGGCGTTGACCGCGATGGGGGGATTGGGCGGACCGAGGAGGAGGCGCCAGACGTTTGGGACGAAGACGAGCGCAATGGCGGCCAGGATGACGATGGGGCGTAGTTTGGTGGAGACGGTGGTCCAGGCGCGGACGAGGAGATAGGCGGCGACGATGGCGGCGGAGGGGGCGAAGTAGTAGGCCATGCGGACCTGCATCATGGCCATGCCGAAGACGGAGAGGCTCCAGAGGGCGAAGAGGCCGAGCGCGGGGCGGCGGTTGCGGACGGCGATTTCGAGGAGAACGGGGATGCCGGCCATGGCGAGGATGAGAACGCCACCGAACTCCATCCACGGCCATTCGAGAGAGAAGTAGCCCTTGATGAACCACATGGATTGTAGTTCGCCGATGCCGGCAGCGGCACCGGAGCGGGAAGGGGCGAGGAAGCGGAGAATTTGCAGCGATTGGGGGATGACGACGACTACGACGGCGGTCGCCGCGGCGATGGCGGCCAGCCAGATGGCGCGGGGGTATGGGAAGCGACGGCAGAGGGCGGCGCCCGCGGTTAAGGCGATGCCGCCGGCGAGCGCGGCGAGGGTGTATTCCATCCAGAGGATCTGATGGAACGGCGCGGCGAGCAGGAGCGCGATGGCGAAGACGATGGGGAGATTTGGGGCGTAACCGGCGTCATTGGGATCGCGCAGGAAGCCATAGGCGGCCCAGGCGATGACGATGGCGACGAGGAACGCACCGCCGACGAAGGTGAGGACATACGCGGCCAGGGTGAGGCCGGCGGCGATGTTGCGGCGTTGGGCGAGGAAGTAGAGAACGAGGAGGGAGAGCAGGCTCTCCATGACGTGATGGTCCGTGAAGCCGAGGCTGGAGACGGCGAGGAAGTGGCCGGGGAGCACGGCGGCGACAAGGGCGGCGAGGGCGGCGGTGGTTTCATCGAAAACCGCGTTGGCGAGGTAATAGACGGCGACGATGATGCACACGCCGAGGATGGCCGGATACCAGGCGGCGATGGTTTGGATTTCGTCCGGGAAGGGGAGGGCGAGGAGGGCGGGGATCCAGTCGTAGAAGGGCCCGGTGTCGACGCGCTGGCCGTCGAGGATGGAGCCGTAGGGATCGACTTGGAGCCGGAAGGGGAAGTGGCGGACGAGGTGTTCCATGACGCGGACATGGAACCAGGCGTCGGTTTCCTGGAAGTTGATGAACCCGGCCTGGAAGACGTTGTAGAGGGGCGCCAGGGCGCGGAAGCAGAAGGCGATGGCGCAGGCCGCGGCGAGGGCCCAGCGGTTTGGGCTCACCGGTCGCAGACCTCGTGGCGAGCGTCGAAACGGGAGTAGGCGGCCAGCAGCAGGACGATGAGGACGAGGCCTTCGACGGTGGTGAGGGCGTGGATGGTGCGCGGCCCCCATGTTTCATCGAAGAACCAAAAGCCTTTGTTTTTGAGGCGGCTGAGGGCAAACCAGTAGGTGGTGTTGGTTTTGTCCTCGTAGAGGAGCGCGTGGCCGGTGGCGAGGAGGAGGGCGCCGGTGGCGTAGAGGGACGTCAGGGCGATGATGCCGGGGCGGCGCCAGTTGGGGGCGCGGGCCGGTGTCGTGGGGAGGAAGCCGAGGCCGAAGAGGACGCCAAGGGCGCCGCCGAGGATGTCCATGACGATGTCGTTGAAGTCCCACGGGATGCCCCAGCCGGGGTGGATGCCCCAGAATTGGTAGCCTTCGTCGAAGCCGGCCATGATGGCGATCCAGGCCAGGGAATCGGTGACGGAGCGGGTGAGGGCGATGAGGATGACGCCGGGGATGGCGTATTGGAGGAAGTGGACGAGTTCGGAGTTATTGACGCTGAGATAGCGCCAGGCGACGAGAACGAGGAGGAGGGTGACGGCCCAGGCGATGAGGAGGTCGCGACGGGCAGGATGCGACTTCAGGGCGTTGAGGTAGAGGACCGTTGCAATGGTGCCGGCAACAAAGGCGCCGATGGCCATGCGGAGGTAGAAGAGGGGATGGCCGCCGGGGCCGATGGCGACGGCGAGCTTGTCCTGCACGATCAGGTGCGGGAAAGAGACGGCCA